>DATFPL010000218.1:0-8620 GCA_035264845.1 Candidatus Limnocylindrales bacterium
GCAGTCGCCCGCTCGCGCACGCGACGCGCGAGAAGCGCGGCGATCGCGGGGTCGAGATGCACCTCGCCGCGATGCGCGGCGCGGATCGCCCGGGCGACGTCGTCGGCATCCGCGTCCTTCAGGATGTAGCCCGATGCGCCGGCCTCGAGGGCGGCGGTCACCTTCGCCTCCTCCACGAAGCTCGTCAGGGCGACGACCTCCGTCTCGGGAAGCTCGGCCTTGATCGCCGCCGTCGACTCGATTCCGTCGAGGACCGGCATGAGGAGGTCCATCAGGACGACATCGGGGCGCAGCTCGCGCGCGGCGGCGACGGCCAGCTCGCCGTTCTCAGCCTCGCCGACGACCTCGATGTCGCCGAGAAGCTCGAGGAAGCCGCGAAGGCCGCGACGCACGACGGCGTGGTCGTCGACGAGGAGCACCCGGATCGGCGGGGCCGTGGAGTCCGTCATCGGGGCCCAATCTACCGTGTTGCCACAACGCCACGTCAGGGACCGCCCGGCGCGCGGACGCCGAGGACGTCCGGCGATTCCACCGCCTCGACTGAATCGGAGGCGTCCGCATCGCCCCGTGACGCTCGCTGGATGAGCACAGCGGCGCCCAGCACGCCGGCGGCGCCGAGTACCTGGATCGGCCGAAGCGGCTCGTGGAGAAGGATGGCTGCGAGGACGACCGCGACGACGGGCTCGAACAGCATCAGGATCCCGGTTCGCGTTCCGCCGATGAGCCGGATCGCGGCGAGGAAGAAGAGCGACGGCAACGCCGCGCCGAGCGAGCCCGCGACGAGGAGGATCGGCAGGACGCCGGGCGAGCCAAACGGCGCGACGATCGAACCGACTTCGCCGATGCCGACCGCGATGAGGACACACCCGACGGCCGCACCCCCGAGGATGACGGCCGTAGCGCGCTCCGTCGGGATGCTGCGGTAGGCCGTCCGGCTGACCAATACGAACACCGTCTGGAACGCGGCCGCCGCGAGCCCGAGGAGCACACCGAGCGCGTCGACGACGACCGGGGCCGCGGGGTCGACGCTGCCCGCGACGACGATCGCCATGCCGCCGAGGGCGAGAGCGAGGGCCACGAACGTCGCCCGCGTCGCACGCTCGCGACCGAGCAACACTGCGACGGCGGCGACCATCGCCGGATATGTGTAGATCGCTAGCAGCGCGACGGCGACGGTGACGCGAGAGAACGCCGCGAAGATCGCGATGTTGAGGAGCATCGCAAGCACGGCCGCTCCCAGGAGAGCCGCTACTTCGCGGCGCGGGACCGCGACGGCGGGCGCGCGCCGACGGTTGCGCGCCGTCGCGACGCGGAGCGCGATGATCGCGCCGAGGATCAGCGACCCGACGCCGGCGCGCCACGCGACGAACG
Organism: Candidatus Limnocylindrales bacterium; assembly: GCA_035264845.1. Taxonomy (GTDB): domain Bacteria; phylum Chloroflexota; class Limnocylindria; order Limnocylindrales; family CSP1-4; genus JACDAV01. The sequence continues at coordinate 1,372 of DATFPL010000218.1, forward strand.
CGAGCGGTCCCATCCCGGCGTCATACGCGAACCGCGACAGCGGGCCGAGCCACGCGAACAGCGAGGCGCCCACGAGGGCGAGCACGTACCCGAGCGGCGGTCGTTGACGCACAACCCCATGGTAGGAGGGACGCGGGTTGCGGCCGGCGGTCGTTGCCGGTGGCGCGTCAGTCGGCTGTTGCGGTCCCGCTTTCGGTCGTCGTCGACTCGCGACGAGCCACGGCGGCGCGGTGCTCGCGCCGTCCCGACGCGAACCGGATCGAGGTGAACGGCACGCGAATCTCGCGGAAGACCTCGACCGAGACGAGGAATCCCGCGAACAGGAACACGACGCCGAGGAACTTGCCGAGCTGGAAGAGCTCCGTCGAACCGAACCGGTTGAGGCTGTCGGTGACCGTCGGGATGAAGGCACCGACGGCGATGAGGATCGTCGCCGGAACGCGGCTGTGGATGTGGCCGCGAAGAATGTCGCGGACGGCGCCGGGCAGGGATGCGATGAGGTTGACGACAATCGCGACCGGCGCGATGAGCAGGTTGAAGAGGAAGTGATCTCCGGGCTGGTCCGGGTCAAGCGAGTACCCGAGGACGCGCTTCTTCGGCATGAAGACGTACGTCGAGAACACCGCGCCCAGAACGAGCACGAATGCGCCGGTGATGTTCAGGAACGGCGTCAGCAGCCGCAGCTGGCCGGGGAAGAGGCTCGCGACCGGTACCCCCGTCGTGGGGTCGACGGCATAGCCGGGCGGCGGGAGCCGAACGGTGACCATGAGGACGACCGACACGACGGTCGCACCCACGACAGCGATCGCGGCGAGTGTCGGCCACCGCTCGTTCTGAAAGTACGTCTCGATCGCGACAGCGAGGGCGAGGATCGCCGCCGCGACGAAGTACAGCAGCGGCACCGCGCCCGCGCCGGCGTACTCGGGCCGGTTTCGAACGAGGAACGTGAACAGCCCGGCGAGGAACAGGCAGACCGCGAACGTGTAGCCGAACCTGGTCCGCCCCAGGAGAAACGCGGTTCCGAGCCCGAGCCAGCCCGCGGTCCACACCGCGCCGGTCAGGTACCACGTGCGGTAGAGCGCCTCGTTCCAGCCGCCCGCCCCGGCGAGCGCCTCGCAGCCAGCCGCCACGCCGTAGAAGAGCATCCCGATCGCCCAGATCAGCTGGAAGCCACCGCGTCGCTCGCGCCATTGGTCGAGCAGCGCGACCGAGAACACGAGCGCGAGGATCGACGTGAGCGCGGGAAGGAGGACGCTCACCTCTACGCCTCGGCGCGACGCTGGATGACGAGCCGCGTGAACGGAACGCGGATCTCGCGGAACACCTCGATCGAGACGAGGAAGCCGAGGAACAGGAAGACGACGCCCAGAAACTCGCCGACGAAGAACCCGCTCGTCGAGCCGAACCGGTTCGCGCCGCTCGTGATCGCCGGGATGAGGCCGCCGATCGCGATGAGGATCGTCGCCGGGACTCGCGAGTGAAGCCGGCCCGTGAGAAGCGCGACGAGCTCGGCGGCGAGCGACGCCACGAAGTTGACGGCGATCGCGACGGGGGCGATGACGAGGCCCCGCGCGAACGCCGCCCGCGGCTGCTCGCGCCGCAGGTCGTAGCGGATCACCCGGCGCTTCGGCATGAAGATATAGGCGCTGTAGATCGCGCCGAGTGTCAGCGCAAACGCGCCGGTGATGTTGAAGAACGGCGTGAGCAACCGGATGTAGCCGGGAAAGAGGTCGCCGGTCGGGATGTGCGTCGCGGGGTCGACCGTCCAGCCGGGCGCCGGAAGCGCCACCGTCGCAACCATCGCGGCCGACACAACCGTCCCGCCGATCACGACAACAGCCGCGAGGCGCGGCCATCGGTCGTCGCGGCGGTACGTCGCCACGGCAATCGCAGCGGCGACGACGAGGGCGATCCCGAAGTAGACGATAGGCGCAGGCCCGCTCCCGGCATACGAGTACCTGGCCTGGGTGAGGAACGTGAAGAGCCCGGCAAGCACGAGCGACACAGCGACCGCGTACCCGAACCGCGTACGGCCGAGCAAAAACGTGGTTCCAAGCCCGAGCCAGCCCGCCACCCAGATCGCGCCGATCAGATACCAGACGCGATAGAGCGGCTCGCTCCACGCGAACGCGCCGCCAAGGAACTCGGTGCCCGCCGACAGCGCGTACCAGAGCATCCCGATCGCCCAGACGAGCTGATACGGCCGTCGTCGCTCACGCCACTGGTCGATGAGGAACACGAAGAACACGAAGCTGAGGAGCGACGAGCCGAGCGGCAGTGCGACGTTCGGGTTCACGGCTACCTCGCGGTCGATTGATGGGTCGCGATGAGTCGGAGGAGCAACCTGTCGAGGAGCGTCGACGCGTCCTCGTACGCGGCCGCGAGGCGCGCGGCGTCGAGCGAGCGTCGTCGCCCCATCGCGCCGAGCTGCGCGAGGAACGGCCGCCGCGCGGCCACGAACAGCGCGACCGCTTCGGTGAGGGTCGTGCCCCTGGTCGAGAGACGCGTTGCGAGGTCGTCGGTCAGCGATTCGGCGGCGGCTTCGGCCGTCGTCCGCGCTGCGAGGTCGCGCGCGTCGAGGAACGCGAGCAGCGCCTCGACGAGGGCGCGGCCGTCGCTCCGAAACGCGGCGCGGTCAGTGGCGCCGAGCGCGACCGCGCCGGTGTCGTCCGCGCGGCGGGCGGACGCGTAACTGCGCCGGTACGCGCGCGAGACGCTCTCGGGTGTCGCACCCAGACTGACGAGCGGCGCGCGGCCGGCCCGACGCACGGCGACGAGGCGATCGAGCGAGCGACGAGCGAACCGGCGATGTCCACCAGGCGTCGTGAACGCCTCGACGCGGCCGTCGTCCGCCCAGCGCCGGAGCGTGTCGGGGTCGACGCCGACCAGGCGGCTGGCGGGACCGAGCGAGAGCCAGTCGGCTGCGGGAGTGCCGTCGGACACGGGTGCTCCGGAACTGCGTCGATGTGCTCCAGATCTGCTTCGCCACACGGAAAATGTGGGCGAATCTAGGTATCGATCGGAGCGTCAGACGTGCGGAGAATAGGTCCCGGTCGACGGCCCGTCAAACGCCGGCCGTCGACGCGCCAATCAGCGGCCGGCGAACCGCCGGAATCGGTCAAGGATTCGCTCGGTCGCGCCCTTCCGTCGCGGCGGCGGCTCGTCGTCGCTGCCCGGTTCGGAATGGGCGGGCGAGGCGCCGAGCGCCCCCATCGGGGTCGGGATCATGACATCGGGACCCATGAACGCACCCGCGTTCGGCTCGCCTCGACGGCGGCGATCGGGTGCCGTCATGCCGGCACGAACTCGTGGTCGTCGCGGTGGATCCCGTCGCACAACCCCCAGCGCGGCGGATCGCCGGGAATCGGGACGGGACGCATGATCTCGCGCACCTGGCCGCGGCGGCAGAAGAGGAACCCGCGCTCCGCCATCCAGCGCCGGGCGTGGGTCGGGTCGGCGTGGAACTGGAACGGGCCGGGGTTGATCGTCGGCGACGACGTCCAGTCCGTGGGTACCTCCGTCGCGACGATGTCGAGGATGTTGAGCCGCCACGGCGTGCCCTCGATCACCTCGCGACAGCCGTCGCACCTGATCGCCGTGTTCTCCTTGACGATCGTCGGGATCCGCACGCCCATGATTTCCATGCCGTTCGATCGTAGCATCGCGGCAGCGTCACGACGGTCGGGGAGAGGTGCGATGAGCGACGACAAGGCGGATTTCGAGACGACGCTCGTACAAACCGATCGCGGCCACGTCCGAGCGCCGCTCCCGTTCGACCCCCGCGAGAAGTGGGGTCGGAAGAAGCGTCATTACGTTGGCGGATCGATCGCCGGGAAGCCGTTCTCGGGCTCCGTGGGGTTCGCGGCCGGCAGCGCGTTTCTAGTCCTGTCGGCCGCGTTCCGCGAGGCCGCCGCGATCAGTCCCGGCGACGTGGTCCGGGTCGTGATCGAGCCCGAAGCGGGTCGATAGAGGAAGTGCCCCCAAGGGGATTCGAACCCCTGATCTCCACCTTGAAAGGGTGGCGTCCTGGGCCTCTAGACGATGGGGGCGAGGCCCGGCGAGTGTAGCAGCGGGCGTCGCGACGGCCGTCCACGCCGCCTCTCCAACGGCTACCGCTCCCAGACGAGCGCGAGGACGATCGCGAGGGCGAGGCAGCCGAAGCCGAACATTGCGGCGACCCCACCGCCAACGGCCAGTCCAAGCGCCGATCGGTTGCGGCCCTCGCTCGCGGCGCGCCACGTCCAGCGGACCGCGAGGAACGCGATCGCGGCGAGCACGATGCCGAGGATGAGGAACCCCGACGCGAGGAGCGGGACCTGCGACGAGTCACGCAGCGTCAGGGCAAACGCGACGAAGACCAGCGAGCCGACGAGCGCGATTGCAAGCGCGACGCGGACGGGGGTGAACCGGCGGGCCGGCGCCTTGGGCTCGCCTTCGTCAAGCAGGTCGACGTCACCGGGCTCCCGCTGCCAGGTCCGCCGGTCGATGCGCTGCGTCCGATCGTCCATCGGCGTGATTGTAGGCCCGGGGCCCTGTCCGCCCGGAAACGCGGACACCACGGGGCGGTGTTGCGTCGGACGCACGAATGGGCGAAGAACGACGACCCAAACCGCTGAACGTTGCGTCGCACGCACTGTTCGGCGGGCGCTTCGTCCCTCCGTGCGTTGGGCGCACCAATCGGGCGCGAAACGCCTCGCCCTTCGTTGGTACGTGCGTCGGACGCATCGCGCGGCTCGGCGGCGGCCTCAGCCCGGCGCAGCTCCGTCCCGGAGGCGGTGATAGATCGCCACGTTGTACGAGAGCCGCGGCCGCCGCATCCCGCTCGCTACCTCGCGCCCGGCATCGCCGAACGCGTCGCCCAGGAACTCTGTCGCCGCGTCGATCGATTCGAACGTCCACCAGCAGTGGATCACCCGGACGCGGAAGCCGCCACGGAGGAACGGGCCATCCCGACGGCTCCAGAGTCCGTATTCCGGCAGGTCGCCCCGAAGTCGCGAGACGTCGTCGCGGCCGTAATCGTGAACGACGAGCAGCCGGCCGCCCGGCCGAAGGACGCGGTCCGCCTCAGCCACCTCGGCGGCATCGACGCCTCGGAACCCGCTCCAGCACGCGACAACGGCGTCCATGGACCCGGGCTCGAGCGTCGTCGGCGGCACGAGCGCGTCGACTCCGACGATCCGGGCCCCGGCGTCGCCGAGCTGCCGCTGCCGCAACCCTCCGTCCGGCGCGACGAGCGCGACGTCGCGGTCGGTCAGGCCTCCCAGGTCGATGAGCGCGCGAGGGATCTTGCCCTCGACGTCGAGGACGCGGGCGAGCTCCAGACCGAGCGCGCCTGGTAACGCGAGCGGAAAGTCCGACACGGGCGGCGAGTATATCGACGCCTCTGGGGCCGAATCACAGCCACTTCGTACAGCGCATCAGGCGACGCGCAGCAGCGAGCCCGACCTCGCGGCGATGTCGACATCGACTGAACCGTCGTCCGCCACCGTGGGGCTCGCCCCGGAACCGAAACCGTCGACGGGATAAAGGCCGCACCGCGCCGCGTCGGCGAGTTGGATCCGAAGCCGCGTTTCCTGCGGGCTGTTGTTGAACGCCGCCACGAACCGCGCGTCGTCGAGGCGCCGCTCGTAGGCGGCCGCGCCGCCCGCGGCACCGACGATCGCGAATGACCCGCGACGGAGCGCGGGCTCTCGGTGCCGCAATGCCAACACAGCGCGAATGAACTCGAGCAGCTCGCCGTCCCACTGTGCCTCGTCCGTCGGGAAGGAGCGCCGGCAGTCCGGATCGAGCCCGCCGGCCAGCCCGATCTCGTCGCCGTAGTAGATGCACGGCGCCCCCGGCAGCGTCGCGAGCAGGAGCATCGCCATCCGGTACGCCGCGCGGTCACCACCGACGAGCGAGTGGAACCGCGGGCTGTCGTGGCTGTCGAGGAGGTTGAGCTGCGCCTCCGTCACGGCTCGGTCGTAGGCGGAATCGATCTCGCGGAGACGCGACGCGAACGCCGGCCCGTCGAGCGCGTGGACGTTCGGGCCGTACTCGTGGTGCGAGCGCAGGAGCGCCTCGTCGAAGTGGCCCGCGCCGGCGTACGACAGCACCGCCTCGGCGAGCGGGTAGTTCATGAGCGCGTCGAACCGGTCACCGCGCAGCCATTCCGGCGCGACGCGCCAGATCTCGCCGACGAGATATGCCTGCGGGTTGAGCGCACGGACGCGAGTCCGGAACTCCTGCCAGAACGACTCGTCGGCAATCTCCTCGGGAACGTCCAGCCGCCAGCCGTCCGCCCCGAACCGAATCCAGTGCTCCGCGACGCCGAGCAGGTACTCGCGCGCCGCCGGGTCGCTCGTATTGAGCTTCGGCAGTGCCGGGAGGTCCCACCAGGCGCGGTATCCCAGCCGCTCCAACGAGCCCGATCCGTCGCCGGGACCCGAGGGAGAGGCGGCCACTGACCCGGATCCCCCGCGCCGCTCCGCCCCCGGATAGGCGAGCACCGGCCGACCCGCATCGAGCGCCGCCTGGTCGAAATGGAACCAGTGCCGGTACGGCGACGACGCGCCCGTCTCGAGGACGTGATGGAACGGCCAGAAGCCGCGCCCCGTGTGGTTGAAGACGCCGTCGAGCACGACGCGCATCCCGCGCGCGTGCGCCGCGTCGAGCAGCTCGCGGAGCCCCGCGTTCCCGCCGAGCAGCGGATCGACGTTCAGGTAGTCGTAGGCGTGGTAGCGGTGGTTCGACGCGGACGCGAACACGGGCGTCAGGTACAGGGCGTTGACGCCGAGTTCGGCGAGATACGGCAGCCGGTCGACGATCCCGGGCAGATCGCCGCCCTTGAAGCCGTACGTCGTCGGCGGACTGTCCCACGGCTCGAGGGGACCCGGTGCCGGGACGCGGCCGCTCCGCGCGAACCGGTCCGGAAAGACCTGGTAGAACACGGCGTCCCGGACCCAGTCCGGTGTGTCGATGGGCATCAGGGGCTCCGGAGCGGGTGCGATACTCGGGCGGATGCCGATCGTCGCATGCCCGACCCGCACCCGTCGGGCCGGCGTCATCGCGTCCGCACTCGCACTGCTCACGGTCGCGTGCCAGGGAACGACAACGCCGCCACCGTCGCAGTCGGCCGCCGCCTCGTCGTCGCCATCGGGGGCCGCGATGGCTTCATGCCCTGCCGACGGCGACGCCCCCGCGGCCCACTGGTGGGACGGCCGCGTCTTCTACGAGGTGTTCGTCCGGAGCTTCGCCGATTCCGACGGAG
>DATFPL010000219.1:0-10106 GCA_035264845.1 Candidatus Limnocylindrales bacterium
TCGCGCTCCGCCTTGCGGATCCGCTGGCGCGTCGACTTCGAGATTCCGGCGAGGACCGTCTCGTCCGTCGCACCCTCGCCGAGCGGCAGCGTCAGGCGGTGCCTCGACGGCTGGATCTCGTCGATCTCGTGAAACCCTGCACGCCGCAGCCACGACGCCCACGTCATGTCACTCGCGGGCACCTCCGGGTCCGCCGCGACGACGTCGATCCCGTCCGCGGCAAGCGCCCTCGTCGTCGCCCAGAGGACCTCGCCGAGGCGATCGGACGGCACGGTCGGCGCAGGGCCCCGCGGGATGTAGGCGCTGCCGCCACCGACGAGCGGCCAGCTTCGGGACAGCGCGAGGACGCGCGCCTCGCCGATCGACACGAACAGTGGCTGCCAGCCGCTCGAGCGGCGATGCTCGGCCCATGCGGTCGACTGGTACACGTGGCCGCCGTGCCGCTCGACCGTCGCCTCGTCCCAGCCGGGCGGCGCCTCGGGGGTGATCGAGACCGAGTCCGTCATCCGGCGTCCGCGCCGCCGTCCCCCGCGAACGCGGCCGCGCTCGCGCCGCCGCGCAACCCGTGTCGCCGCCGCTCGACGATGACGCGTGCGCGCTGCGCGCCCTCGTACGTCAGTCTCCCGAGCGGGTCGAGCACGAGGTCCCACGCCCCGATGTAGCGGACCTCACGGCCCCCAAAGCCCGTCTTGAAGTGGGCGATGCCGCCGGTCGCGAGGCCCCACAGGTCGTAGCTCGTCGCGCCCTGCTCCTTCGACGAGCGAATCGCCTCCCACTTGAGGAGGTAGTTCGCGCGACTGTCGGCGCCGGCCTCCGTCATGCCGCCATACGGCTCGACGACGCGGGGTCCGGCTCTCACAAGGAGGAGCGTCGCCTGGGCTTCGCCGCCGGGCGTCTCCGCGAAGAGCAGCCGGGCATTGCCCGCCGGCCGGAACGCCTCCCAGACGTCGCGGTACGCCTGCTCGGTCCGGATGAGGAATCCGGCGCGATCGGCTGTCTCGCGGTAGATCCGGTAGAAGTCGCCGAGGCGGTCGCCCTCCGCGTCGACGACCGTGATGCCGGCCTTCTTCGCGCGATTGACGTACTGGCGCCACTTCTTGCGCATGTCCGACTGGAGCGTCTCCTCGTCGGGCCGGAGATCGATGATCCGGCTCGAGTTCGGCTGGATCGGCGCGGCGGGCCGCCAGCCGGCGGCGCGAAGCGCGCGACGCGTGGAGCCGTCGGGGTCCAGCGGTCCGCCGGCCTCGATCTCCGGGTCGATCCGGACGTGCGATACACGACCGGCGGCCTTCGGCAGCTCCGCCCGAACTCGTTCCGTGAACGCGGCGATCGCGTCGGCCGTCCACGCCTCCGCGACGGGCCCGCGCGGCGCGTACGCGAATCCCCACGGCAGCGGCCGCGGCCGGCGGACGAGGATCTGGGCGCCGACGCGCACGCCGCCAGCCGTCCCGTCGATCCGCGTTGCGGACCAGCCGTTGACGGCCTTGACCGTCGCCCAGCCCGACAGCTGGAGGTACGACCCGGGGTCCGAGCGCGCGACGAAGGCGTCCCAGTCGGACGCCGCCGACGAGTCGCCGCGCTCCTGCGGCGGGGTCGGGATCGCAGCCCCCGGTATCGCGGGAGCCGTCACGAGCGGCGCGCAGCCCCGCGGCGGAGGAGGTCCGTCATGACCCCGACGATAGTTGGCAGTTCCGGGATGCGCAAGACGAGGCTGACCGCGACGTAGACGAGTCCGAAGACGATCGCGACCACGATCCCCTCCGCCGTCAGCAGGAGGCGTCCGGGGGACGCCCCGATCGTGCGCTCGAGGGTCGCCTGGGTGACGAGTGCCGCCGCGGTTCCCGTCGCGGTCCCGAGGAGGGACTCGACCGCGACCCGCGCGAGCCCGCGGAGCCCGAACCCTGGCAGCAGCCGCTCGAGCAGCGCGAACAGGACGAGCGCCTCGATCCATGCCGCGATGGCGATCGCGAGCGCGATCCCGGGCAGCCCCAACGGCCCGACGAGGACGATCGCGAGCGTGGTGTTGACGACGACGGCGAGGACCGCGGCCAGGACGGGCGTCCGGGTGTCCTGCCGGGCGTAGAACGCCCGCGCGAGCACCGCGATCAGCGCGTGCGCGGTCAGGCCGACGAGGAACAGCAACAGCGTGTCCGCCGTGAGCGCGATCGCCGCGGGATTGAACTTCGGGAACAGGACCTCCACGACGGGGCGCCGCAGGACCGCGAACAGCGCACCGATCGGCACCATCGTGTAGATGAGGAGCCGCACCGCGCGCGTCAGGAGCGACAGGTACTCGGCGACATTGCCGAGCGCCACCTCCCGCGAAAGCGACGGGAAGACGACCGTCCCGAGGGGCACGCCGATGACGCCGATCGGGATCTGGAGCAGCGTGAACGCGACGTTGTATGCCGTGATCGCGCCGGCCCCGAGCGTCGACGCGAGCGACGTCACGACGACGAACGTGACCTGGGTCGCTCCGAGCCCGAGGGCGCGCGGCGCCATCAGCTTGAGCGCCGTGCGCGCGTCGCCGTCGGCGAGGTCGATGCGCGGCGCGTAGGCAAAACCGAGGCGGCGGATCGACGTCGCCTGGACGACGAGGTGCAGGAGCGACCCGAGGACGACCCCGACCGCGAGCCCCTCGACGCCGAACGTCGGGGCAAGGACGACCGCCGCGCCGATGATCGCGAGGTTGTAGACGACCGGCGCGACGGCGGCCGCCGCGAACCGGCCGGCGGCGTTGAGGACGCTCGTCGCGACCGACCCGAGCGCCAGGAAGATCGGGCTGAGCAGCATGATCCGGGTCAGCTCGATCGTCCGCGACATCTCAGCCGGGTCGAACGTGGGCGTGATGAGCGGCACGACCACGGGTGCCGCAACGAACAGGACGACGGCAAGGATGAGCAGCCCGACGAGCATCAGGTTGGCGACCGTCGACACGACGCGCCACGCTCGGGCCTGTTGCTCGCTCGCGAGCAGGCCGGACACGATCGGGATGAGCGCGGAGCCGAGCGCTCCCGCGGCCACGAGCTGAAAGATCAGGTCCGGGATCCGGAACGCGGCGAAGAACGCGTCGAGCTGCGGGCTCGCGCCAAAGGTGTTGGCGATGACGAGCAACCGAACCCAGCCGAGGAGGCGCGAGGCGAGGAACGTCGCCGAGACGATCAGCCCGGCGCGGGCGATGGTCCGCCCCGCCGTCACGGACGTGGTTCCGGCGCGGCCTCGACGTGTTGGTGTGGCTGCGCCGCCGCGCGTCGCGCGCGGGGATGCGCTCCGACGTACGCGTCGCGCAGCCGCGCCGGCGACACGTGCGTGTAGACCTGCGTCGTCGCGAGGCTCTCGTGCCCCAGGAGCTCCTGGACGACACGCAGGTCCGCGCCGCCGTCGAGCAGGTGCGTCGCGAACGAATGGCGGAGCGTGTGCGGGGAGACACCCGCAGGCAGCCCGGCCGCGCGCCTCAGTCGATCGAGGCGGAACCGCAGCCCTCGAACCCCGAGCGCCCCGCCGTGATGGTTCAGAAAGATCTCGCGGGGCGCGGCACCAGCGGATGTCCCTGCTCCCTCGTTCCGGCGAAGCAGCGTCGGCCGGCCCTCGTCCAGGTACGCGGTCAGCGCCGCGATCGCCGGCCGCCCCATCAGCCCGACCCGCTCCTTGCGCCCCTTCCCGACGACCCGGATCTCGCCGCGCCGGAGGTCGAGCGACGTGAAGTCCGCGGCCGCGAGCTCACTGATCCGGAGCCCCGCCGCATAGGCCACCTCCACGATGGCGCGGTCGCGCAGCGCAAGCGCCATCGCGAGCTCGCGGTGCGCGGCATCGGGCAGCGCGGCGGCGTTCGCGAGGTCCGCGGCAACGACGTCGAGGAGCCGCTCGATCTGCTCGAGCTCGAGGACGCGCGGCAGCCGGCGCGGCAGCCTCGGTGTCGCGATCGCGCCCCACGGATCGCCCGCGGCGAGCCCTTCGCGAACCGCGAACCGGTGGAACGCGCGGATCGCCGCCAGCCGTTGCGCAACGGACGTCCGCGAAACGGACGCGCCGAGCACGGCGAGATACCCGCGGAGGTCGGCGCGCGACGGGGCGTTCCAGTCGACACCCCGCGACGCCAGCCACTCGAGATAGCGCGAAACGGCCGTCGCATACGCGCGCTGCGTGTGCGGCGACGCGTCGCGCGCCGCGAGGCCGCCGAGGAACCGCTCGAGCGCCGGGTCCGCGGTGACGGTCTCGGCGCGAGCGCGACTCACGCCTCGGGAGCGGTCCCGGCTGTCCGGCTCGCACCGCGAGTTCGGGCCGTCGTGCGGCCCGTGCCGTTCCGGCTCGAGCGACCCGACGCGCCCGGCGCGTGCCCGTTCCGCCGTGCGCCGCCGCGAGCCGGGCGCGCCAGCGCTTCCGGATTCGGCGGCCCGCCCTCGAGTCGCCGGGCGACCAGCTCGCCTTGGGGCAGCTCGATGTCGGCGCCGCAGCGGAGGCAGATCCCGCGGTCCGTCTTGCGAGCGACAGGGCCATCGTCCGCGTCGTGGATCGCACCGACGGGCTCGAAGTTCGTCGTGTAGTCGCAGCGCGGGTAGTTCGAACAGCCGTAGAAGACGTTGCCGGTCCGTCGCGCGCGACGCGCGACGAGATGGCCGTCGTTGTTCTTGACGCAGGCGACCTCGAACGGCAGCTGGTCCGGTGGCGGCGGCCCCTCACGCTTGATGAAGTCGCACTCCGGGTAGCGCGAGCAGCCGACGAACAGCCCGAACCGGCCACGCCGGCTGACGAGCGTTCCCTCGCCGCACTTGGGGCAGGTCTCGCCTTCGCCCTCCTGCTTCGGCGGCTCCTCGCCGGGGAGCGGCCGCGACTCCTTGTGCTCGGGGTAGAGCGAGCAGGCGAGGAAGCGGCCGTTGCGCCCGAGCCGGATGACCATCGGGTGGCCCTCGGAGCAGACCTCGTCCGTCTCCTCGGTCGTGAAGTCGCTCCGCTTCAGCTCCTTGCGCTTCTCGGCGACGCGCTGCGCGAGCGGCCCATAGAACGCGCGGAGGAGCGGAATCCAGTCGCGCTCGCCTCTCGCGATCTCGTCGAGCTCCTCCTCCATCCGCGCGGTGAAGGCGACGTCGACGTAGTCACCGAAATGCTCGACGAGCAGGTCCGTCACGATCTCGCCGATGAGCTCGGGATGCAGACGTCGTTCCTCGACGCGGACGTAGCCGCGATCGAGGATCGTGGAGATCGTGGCCGCGTACGTCGACGGCCGGCCGATCCCGTGCTCCTCGAGCGCCTTGATCAGCGTCGCCTCCGTGAACCGGGGCGGCGGCTCCGTAAAGTGCTGCGTCGGGGTCACATCGGTGACGGTGGTGACCGTGCCCTGGGCCAGGTCGGGTAGTTGTCGCTCCTGCTCGTCGTCGTCGCGCTCGTCGTCGCGACCCTCGGTGTACACACGAGAGAAACCGTCGAACAGGGTCCGCGTCGCGCTCGCCCGCAGCTCGTACGGCTGGGCATCGAGCTCGACTGTCGTCGTCTCGAGCTCCTTGGCCGCCATCTGCGAGGCGATCCCGCGCTGCCAGATGAGCCGATAGAGACGGAGCTCCTCCGGCTTCAGCGTCCCGGCGAGCGAGTCCGGATCGCGGCTGAAGCTCGTCGGCCGGATCGACTCGTGGGCCTCCTGCGCGCCCTTCGACTTCGTCTTGTAGACGCGGCCCTTCGGCATCGTGTACGGCTCGCCCCAGCGGCCGCGGATGACGTCACGCGCCTCGCCCATGGCGACGCCCGCGATCGCCGTCGAGTCCGTTCGCATGTAGGTGATGAGCCCGACGTGTCCGTCCGGTGTGTCGACGCCCTCGTACAGCCGCTGCGCGATCGACATCGTTCGCTTCGGGCTGAAGGAGAGCTTCCGGCTCGCTTCCTGCTGCAGTGTCGACGTGGTGAACGGCGGCGCCGGGCTCCGCTTCTGCGCGCGCTTCGATACCGAGCGGACGACGGGCCGCGTCTCGCGCAGCGCCGCCGTGTGTCGCTCCGCGGTCTCCGCGTCCCCGATCTCGATCGCCTGGCCGTCGATCCGCACGACGTCCGCCGCGAACGTTGCGCCGGCCTCGGTCGCGAGCATCGCCTCGAGCGTCCAGTACTCGCGTGTCTCGAACGCGCTGATCTCGCGCTCGCGCTCGACGACGAGGCGTACCGCGACCGATTGGACGCGGCCGGCCGACAACCCGCCGCGGACCTTGCGCGAGATCAACGGGCTGAGCGTGTAGCCGACGAGACGGTCGACGATCCGGCGCGTCTGCTGGGCGTCGACGAGGTGGACGTCGATGCCGCGCGGATGCGCGAACGCCTCGCGGATCGCGCCCTCCGTGATCTCGTTGAACGTGACCCGGCGAGCCTTGGCGGCGGGGACGTTGGCTGCTTCCGCCACGTGCCAGGCGATGGCCTCGCCCTCGCGGTCGAGGTCCGTCGCCAGGTAGACCGTTTCCGCCCGCTTCGCCTCGCGCGTGATCGCGTCGACCTGCTTGCGGCGGTCCTCGTTGATCACATATTCCGGCGCGAAATCGTGCTCGACGTCGACCCCGAACTTGCCCTTTCCGGGGTTCTCGGGGAGGTCGCGGACGTGGCCGTAGGAGGCGAGTACCCGGTAGTCGTCCCCCAGGTAGCGTTCGATCGTTCGAGCCTTCGCCGGCGACTCGACGATGACCAAATTCTTCGTCATTCGGGCGGGAGTGTAGCACCGGCCCCTTCGCCGACCCTCACCCCGCACTTCACGGCGGATCGCGCTCCGGAGGCTGCCGGCGTAGCCGGCAGAGGTCCACGGGGACGGCGGCTCAGACCTCGCGGATCCGCCGCAGGAAGTCCTCATCGATCTCGAGATCGGGCTCCGGCTCGGGTTCGGGCGGCGGCGCGGCCTCGGGAACCGGCGTCGACGACCCGGTCGTCGCGGGCGCATCGCCGGCGCTCGCGGTCGCTCCCGGGTGGATCTCGACGAACCTGATGTGGGTATACGGGAAGACGAAGATCGACTCGAGGTGGTCGGCGAACAGCGGGCGCTTCCCGTTCATCGTCCTGAGGTTCGTGCAGACGAGCGTCAGGTCCTCCGCGGACGGGACATTGAACAGGTCGGCGAGCAGCGGCTGCTCGTTGATGACGTGGATGACCGCGTTGCGGATCAAGGCTCCCCCGGTTCGCTCAGCGCGGGTGGTAGAAGTCGACGACGAGCCGGACGCGACCACCGTAGACCCAAACGCCGATACCGACCCGGTCGTACTTGGCGTTCATCAGGTTGACGTAGTGGCCGCCCAGCGAGGGCTTCTCGGCCTGGAAGAACAGGTGCGACCCGAGAACCGCCGCGTACGGGTCGCCCGAGCGGCAGCCGATGTTCTCGGCCCAGATGTAGCTCGTGTAGCCAGCCCGGCTGAGCCGGTTGCCCGGATTGCCGTCGAGGAAGTGGTTGCACGCATTGCGGGTGGCGAGGAGCTTGGCGTACGGTCGCGACACCTTCGCGCTGATGCCGGCATCGAGGCGCAACGGCGCGACCGCGCGCCCACCCGGGCTGCTGCACGCGCCCGTCGACGTCACCCAGCCACCCGTCCTCGTGCAGTTCATCAACTTGAGGTAGTACGCCTCGACGGCGGCCCACGGCCCGCTGCCGGCCGAGCCGGACGTCGGCGGCGGCGTGGCGGCCGGCGACGGCGTCCGAACGGTCGCGGGGGGAGCGGCAGCCGTCGCGAACGTCGCCGAACCGGGCCTCGCGAGCGCCACACGCGTCGTCGCCCGCGCCGCGGTCGAGATCGTCATGACGACCTTTCCGCCGCTCGGCAGCTCCTTCGTCGGCCGGAACACGAGCACGGTGTCGCCCTCCGCGAACGACACCGTCCCGGCAACGGCCTTGCCGTTCGCCGTCACCGAGAACGCGCGCGTCGTCGCCATGCGATCCATCGCGACGGTGAACCGAACCGACAGCAGCGCGTCCGTCGCAATCCCGCCCGCGCCATCGACGGGACGGAAGCGAACGACGCGGGGCGCCGCGGCGGTTCGGACCTGGAGCGACGCGGGCGCGACGGATCCGCCCGCCGCGTCGACGACGCCAGCGATCTCGATGCTGTACGCCGTGTTCGGCGCCAACGGTGCGGCCGGCACGAAGCGGTACCGGACGCCGGAACGGCGGCCGACGATCTCGACGCCGCCGGCCGTCGCGGGCTCGACCGTCACGGCCGACCGAAGCGTCGTGGCGTCGATGGGATGATCGAACGAGAGCTCGAACGCGGTGTCGACGAAAACGCTCGAGCCCCCTCGACTCGTCGCGGCGATCGTCGCGACCGTCGCGGCACGGATCAGGAACGCCGCTCGGACCGCCGCGGGCATCGGTTGGCCGTTCGCGGCGAGGGCGCCTGGCTCGATGGTGATGGTGTGCAGCGTGTCCGGCGTCCATGCGTGCCTCGGCCGCACCGTGAGGAGCGTCCCGTCGACGTCCCAGCCGAGGTCGACCGTCGCCGCGGGCGTCACGCGCAGCGCCGCCGCGACACTCCGCGGGTTCATCGGCGACGAGAACGCGATCGAGACGCCGGCGTTCGGCGCGAGTCCGACGCGGAGGTCCGTCCGGACCGCGGCGCTCGTGATGGGAACGGGGACGGATCGCGGCGTGGCGAGCGTCGACTTCGGCGACGAGAACCAGAAGAAGAGCGCGAACCCGACGACGAAACCTGCCGCCAGGGCGACCGCCAGACGGATGAGGAACGACCGGCGGCGGATGCGGGTGATGCTCGGCAGCGCGATCACGCGCTCGCCGGCTCGACAACGGATTGCGGCAATAGACAGTCTCTCCGACTCTCGCTGGGGGACGGCGCCTGTGTCGGCTGTCTCGTCCGGCGGCGATCGAGTGACGGTGGCCGCGGACCTCGTCGAGGGTAGCACCGCCGGGAGGCCCGGGGCAAACCGGACGATCGGATCACGAGCGCCGTCGCCAGTCGGTGCCTCCGCTTCCCATCACCCGTAGCAATTTCAGCCAACCTCTGCGGCCGCCGTCGCCAGCTCCCCGACGGCGCGGTACCGTCCGTAGACACCAGCGACGAGGCCGCGCGACTCGAGGAGCGTGAGGGCCCCGAGTACACCCGCGATCGTCAACCCGGTCACCGCGACGAGCTCGTCCGCGGTCGATCGGCCGGCGAGAAGCTCACCCGCGATCCGCCGCGGCCCCGCACCGAGCGTCCCGAGCACGGCTTCGATCGGTACGGCGAGCTGTGGAGGCTGTCCCGTCGCGTCGGGCAGCTCGATCTCGAGGTCGGCGATCAGCTGCGGGATCCCGGCCACGACGCGGACCTGTCCCGGGAACTCGCGGAGCAGCGCGAGGCAGCCCGCCGATGTCGGGCTGTCGATCGCGCCGGGAACCGCGAAGCAGTCTCGCCCCTGTTCGAGTGCCCAGCTCGCCGTAATGAGGGCGCCGCTCCTGGCGCCGGCCTCGACCACGATCGTGGCCTGGGAAAGCCCGCTGATGACGCGGTTCCGGCGCGGGAACGTCCCTGGCACGGGCTCCGCAGCGGGCGGCAGCTCGGAGACGAGGGCGCCACCGGTCGCCACGATCTCGCGGGCCAGCGCGACGTGGGCATTCGGAAACAGCCGGTCGAGCCCGCCGCCGAGGACCGCGACCGTCCGTCCGTGCGTCGAGACGACGGCGGCATGCGCGGCGCCATCGATTCCGACGGCGAGCCCGGACACGACGACCGCGCCGACAGCGGCGAGCGCGGCCGCGATCCGGGCGGCGACAAGACGCCCCATCTCTGACGGCCGCCGCGTTCCGACGATCGCGACCGCCGCAGGCGTCCGCAGGGCGTCGACGTCGCCGCGGACGTAGAGGACGTGCGGCGGGAGATCGATCGCGCGCAGCCGGGGCGGATACTCGGCGTCCTCGACGGTAACGATGGTCACCCCCGTCGCGTCAAGCGCGGCGAGGATCTCGCGCGTTCGAGTGGCCGCATCGACGATGCCGTCCGCGACTGCCGCCGACATGGCGCGGCCGGCCTCGTCCGTCGTGCGGCTGGCGGCGATGAGTGCGGCCGTGGCGTGCTGCGCGCGGGCGGCGTCGAGCACCGCCATGGCCGTCCCGAATCGTCCGATGAGCCGCTCGAGCGTCGTCGGCCCGACGCCGTCGACCG
>DATFPL010000220.1:0-5335 GCA_035264845.1 Candidatus Limnocylindrales bacterium
AGTGGACGCAGCTCCGGATCGTCCGGAGGATCGAGGCCGGGAAGCAGAAGTACACGGCTTGGACGCGGGCCGAAAACGGTGTCTGGGAGAAGGGCATGACGTGGGTCAACGACCTCGGCAAGTCGCCGAAGATCGGGCTCGTCGCCATGGGCCGATCGGGCGAGGGCGGCCCGCCCGCGGACATGGTTATCACGGCGCAGTTCGACTACGTCCGGGTGTACAAGATCAGCCGCTGAAGCGGGATCGGGGTCGCGGCCTTCTCCTCGGGCGGCGACCCCGTTTCAGCTGTGGCGCTTCGCGGCGTCAGCGCGGCGGCGTCGTCGGCCGCTAGAAGTAATTGACGGTGATCCCGCCGTCGACGACGAGCGACGCGCCGTTTGTCCACTTCGATTCGTCGGACGCGAGGTAGACCGCCATGTTGACGATCTCCTCCGGCTTGCCGAACCGACCCGTGGGGTTCCGGGCGAGCCGGATCCGCTTCGCCTCCTCGTCCTTGACGAGCCAGTCCATCAGGAGCGGAGTCTCGACGGGCCCGGGACAGATCGCGTTCGTCCTGACGCCGTGCGGGCCGAACTGGACGGCGAGGCTCCGCGTCAGCGACAGCACCGCGCCCTTCGACGCGGTGTAGGCGTCCTGCGGGACCGAGCAGCCGACGAGTGCGACGAAGCTGGCGACGTTGATGACGGACCCGCCGCCGCCCTCGATCATCCGCGGGATCGCGTGCTTGCAGCCGAGGAAGACACCGCGGACGTTGACTGCCATGACCGTGTCCCAGGTGTCGACGTCCGTGTCGACGACAGAGTGGTCCGCCTCCGGCATGATGCCGGCGTTGTTGTAGAGCGCATCGACGCGGCCATAGGTCGACATCGCGTGATCGACCATCGCCTTGGCGTCGGCCTCGTTCGATACGTCCGCGCGCACGAACGTCGCCTCGCCACCGGCATCCTTGACGACCCTGACGGTCTCGTTGCCGGCGGCCTCGCCGAACTCCGCGACGACGATCTTCGCTCCCTGTTCGGCGAACATCCTCGCGGCCACCCGCCCCATGCCGCCGCCGCCGCCGGTGATGATCGCGACCTTGTCGCGCAGTCTCACGTTCAGCCCTCCTGCGTGTCGATCGTGAGATCGTAGGGCTTCACTGGCTCCGCTCGCGGGGCGATTCAGGGAGACACCGATGTCCGTAACGGAGCTCTTCGACGCGATCGACAAGCGCGACCAGGGCCGGCTGTCGCGCCTCGTCGCCGAGCACCCCGACGTTGCCGGCGCGCGCGACACCGACGGCGTGTCGGCGATGCTCCACGCCCGCTACCGCGAAAACCTGGCCGCCGTCGAGACGCTCCTCGCGGCGAACCCGCCGGTCGACGTGTTCGATGCCGCCGCCCTGGGGCGCACCGGCCGGCTGCGCGGCCTGATCGCCGCGGACCCGTCGATGATCGAGTCGTACTCGGCCGACGGGTTCACGCCGCTCCACCTCGCCGCGTTCTTCGGCCAGGCCGAGACGACGCGCGTCCTCATCCACGCCGGATCGGACGTGAACGCCGTGTCTCGCAACGCGATGAAGGTCCGGCCGCTCAACAGTGCGGCCGCCGCCCGACGCGACGAGGTCGCGCGGATGCTCATCGAAGCGGGCGCCGACGTGTCGTCGGTCATGGCCGACGGCTTCACTCCACTCCACGCCGCGGCGCAGAACGGCGACATCGAGCTGATCGACCTGCTCCTCGACCGGGGCGCGCGCCTCGACGCCCGCACGGGCGACGGCCAGACATCGGCCGACGTCGCCGAGAAAGCGAACCACCCGATGCTCGCGAAGCGGCTGCGAGCCGGGGTCGCGAGCTGAGTCAGGGAGGCGCCGCGAACCCAAGCGCCGCGGACAGCACCGCGACGGATTCGCCAAGCGCGTTCGGCAGCCGGATCGCATTCCGGGACGCCCCGTCCTGACCGAGCCCCGCGAACGCCTGCGGATCAGGCGCGCCGCGGCCGCCGAACGCGATCAGGAGATCCGGTCTCGCGGCGTGGAGCGCGCGTGCGACGCGACTCGCGGCGTCGCGATCGTCGCCCGTGATGGCGCCCACGACGACGGCCCGCGCACGTGTCCGCGTGGCCGCGTCGATCCAGTCCTGGACCGGGAGGTCCGCCCCCAGGTAGAGGATCGGCAGCCCGGCTCGTCGCGCGGCGGCCGCGAACGCGAGCGCCCCAAGCTCGTGGCGTGCACCGGGCGGCAGTCCGACCAGGATCGGCCGCTCCGGCGCGGCGCGACCTGCCGCCTGGTACGCGGCTGACAGCCGACGCAGCACCGCGTGGCTCGCGGCGTGCTCGCCCGCGACGTCGACGCGGCCGCTCGCCCATGCCGCGCCGAGTGCCTCGAGCGCGGGGAGGACCTGCGTTTCGGCGACGTGCTCGAAGCTGCCGCGTCCGAACGCCTCGTCCAGCAACCGCTCCACGCGCGCGTCGTCGAGTCGCGCCGCCGCGTCGACGAACGCCTCCTCGAACGCGGGGTCGCCGCCTCCAGGGGCCGGGTCGGAGCGGCCCGCGACCCGATCGTCGGCGATCGCACTGTCGGGCATCGACGCGAGGCGGTCCGCAGCGGCGCTGGGCGACCACCCATCGGCGACGAGCCGGCGCATCGCGCGCAGGCGTGAGATCGCGGGCTCGTCGTAGAGCCGATAGCCCGACGCCGTCCGGGCCGGGGCGACGACGTGGTATCGCCGCTCCCACGCGCGGAGGAGGGGCACGCTGACGCCCGAGCGAGCAGCAGCTTGCTTGATGGTGTACATCGTTCGTACAAGATAACAGGCATCCAAACCCTTGACAACGCCCGGCGCCGCCGCTAATGTCTCGACGAACGCTGTACAAACATGGTACAGGTCACCGCTACGGAAAGGATCCTCGGCATGCGCTACATCAAGGCACTCGCGCTCCTCCTGGTCATCGTCGGCGGGCTCAACTGGCTGCTCGTCGGGCTCGCGAAGTTCGACCTCGTCGCCACGCTCACGGGCAATGACTTCGGCCAGACGAACCCGATCTCGAGCGTCGTCTACGTCCTCGTCGGTCTGTCGGCCATCGCCCTGCTTCCGACGCTCGCTTCGTGGTTCATGGGCTCCGACGACCTCGTCGCCCGCCGCGCCGAGTCCACTGCTCGCTGACGCGGGCACGCAACGACAGGAGTCCCATCGAATGAAGCGAATCACTCTTGCGGTCGCCGCGGCGGTCCTCGCGATCGGTGCGATCGGCGCGCCAGTTGTCGCGGGCTCGTCGGGCGGCTCGTCCATCGTCGGCACCGCGATCGCCGTCAATCAGCAGTCCGGTGAGTTCGACCACCTGGTCGCTGCGGTTCAGCGCGCGGGCCTCGTCGGCGAGCTGAGCCGGAATCGGCAGCTGACAGTCTTCGCACCGACCGATGCGGCGTTCGAGCGCCTCTTCGCGACGCTCGGGGTGTCGGGGGTCAACGACATCCCCGTCGGGACGTTGCGAAGCGTCCTGCTCCACCACGTCGCGCCGGGGTCGCGCTACAGCGGCGATGTTCTCGACTCGACGCGGATCCGGACGCTCAACGGCGACTTCGTGCGGCCACACGTCGTCGGCGGCGTCCCGTACATCGACAATGCCCGCATCGTCGCGGCGGATGTGCCGGCATCGAACGGCGTGATCCACGTCATCGACGCGGTGCTGCTCCCGTAGTCCGAATACTCCCCTCCATTCTCCGGCGGAGCGCCGTCGCGCAAGCGGCGGCGCTCCGGCGCGTGTCGCGGCTCGGGCCCGGCGCGGCTCGCGCGCGCCGCCGTCGCGGGTCGGCCCCGCTCGTTTCCGCCGAATGCGCACCAGATGCGCGCCGGGAGCGGCCGTGGCGGGCGCCGGCCACGGCGCAAGCACGAGTCGGCTTCGGGTTCCCGCCATTTGACCATCGTGTGACCGTATGGCGCAGGATCTCGCGCTCGTGCGCACCACGTGCGCATGTGGCGGAAAGCGCGGCGCCAGCCGTGGCTCCTTAGCCCGTTAGCCGCGCTCGAGGTAGCGCTCGCGGTCCCAGTCGTGGACCATCGAGTCGTACGTGTTCTGCTCGACGCGTGCCGCGTTGAGGTAATGGTCGACGACGTCCTGGCCGAAGATCTCGACGGCAGCCTCGCTCCGCTCGAGCTCCGCGATCGCCTCGTACAGCGCCCGCGGCATCCGGGGAACGCCCGCCGCGACATACCCGTTGCCGCGGAACTCGTTCGCTGGCTCCAGCTTCCGCTCGATGCCCCACAGGCCCGCCCCGATCATCGCCGCGTACGTCAGATAGGCGTTCATGTCGCCGCCGGGGAAGCGGTCCTCGATGTGGAGCCCGGGCCCGCGCCCAACGACCCGGAAGCCGGTCGTCCGGTTGTCACGGCCCCAGACGATGTTCACCGGGGCCCACGACAGCGACGCGTACCGCTTGTACGAGTTGATGTTCGGGGCGATGAAGATGGCGAGCTCGCGCGACAGGGCCATCATCCCGGCGAGGAACCAGGCCATCGTGTCCGTCATGCCGTACGGGCGCTCGCTGCCCTCATCGAACATCAGCGACTTCGTGTCGGCGATGTCCCACACGCTCATGTGGAGATGCCCGGACGAGCCGGTCCAGCGGTGGTCCGGCTTGGCCATGAACGTCAGGCCCCAGCCGTTGAGGTACGCGATCTCCTTGGCGCCGTGCTTGAAGATGACGCTGCGGTCCGCCGATTCGAGGACGTGGTCGTAGCGGATGTTCACCTCGTGCTGGCCCGGCGCGGCCTCGCCCTTGCTGAACTCGATCGGCACCCCGGCCGCGGTCATCTGGTTGCGAAGCAATCGGTGGAGGGGCTCGGCCTTGGTCGCCTGGAGGAGGTGGTAGTCCTCGTTGTAGTAGCCGAATGTCCGCGGCACCTTCCAGCCCGCGCGGCTCATGTCCTCCCACGAGTCCTGGAGGACGTAGAACTCGAACTCCGAGCCGGCCTTCAACGCATACCCGAGCTTCGCCGCACGGTCGACCTGCCGCTTGAGGATCGTTCGGGGCGAGATCGGGATCTCCGTGTCGGTCTCCTCGTCGACGGTGTCGGCAAGGACGAGCGCCGTCTTCTCGAGCCACGGCAGGACGCGCAGCGAATCCCAGACTGGCGATGCGATCCAGTCGCCGTAGCCGGTCTCCCAGTTCATCAGCTGGAAGCCCGCCGGCGTGTTCATCTCCATGTCCGTGCCTAGGAGGTACGTGCAGAAGTGCGCGCCGTGATCGATGACGCCGTTGAGGAACGCCTCGGCCTGGACCCGCTTGCCCATGAGGCGCCCCTGCATGTCCGTGATGGCGACGACGATCGTGTCGACCCGGCCGTCACGGACCATC
>DATFPL010000221.1:0-6256 GCA_035264845.1 Candidatus Limnocylindrales bacterium
CTCGGTGACGCCGCGGAGCGTGTGCAGCGTGCCGGCCTCGGCCGCCTGGCGGAGGTCCTCGATCGTCTCGATTCCCAGCTGCTCGTAGATCAGCCTCACTGTCCGTGGGCCCAGGCCCGGGATGCGCAGCAGCTCGACGAGGCTCGCCGGGACCTCCGCCCGCAGCTTCTCGTGAAACGACATGCGGCCGGTCTGGGCGAGCTCGGTGATCTTGTCGCTGATCGCCTGCCCTACGCCGGGGATCTTCGGAGCGTTACCAGATCGGTACGCCTCTGCGACGTCGAACGGGGCGCGGCCGATGGCATCCGCAGCGCGGTGGTACGCGACGGTCTTGAAGACGAGCTCGCCCTTGACCTCGAGGATGTCGCCGATCTCGTGAAAGATCCGGGCCAGGTCGCCGTTCGTGAGATCGCGCTGCGCCGGAGCGGGGGCGTCGGCGGTGTCGCCGCCCTCGGCGGCCACTCCGGGCTCATCGTCGGCGTGGTCGTGGATCGCGACGCCGTCCGCGGGATCCTGTGTTTCGGGCATCCCCCGATGGTAGCGATGGTGGAGCCCCTGGCCCCCGCTATGCCGCGACGACCCGGTCGCGGCCCGCCCGCTTCGCCTCGTACAGAGCCCGGTCGGCCTGTTCGACGAGCTCGCCGATGGGCTCGTCCGGGGCCCTCGCCACCGCGACGCCGACCGACACGCTCACGCCGCCGACGCGGAACTTCCGAAGGTCGAGCCGGGCGACGGCGTCGCGGACCCGTTCCCCCACCTCGATCGCCACTCCGGGCCCCGGGTTGCGCAGCAGGACGGCGAACTCCTCCCCGCCGAACCGCGTCGGGACGTCGTCCTCGCGGACGGCGCCGGCGATGGCAGTCGCGACCCGGCGCAGCACCTCGTCGCCGACCGCGTGCCCGTGGACGTCGTTGACGAGCTTGAACTGGTCGATGTCGATCATCAGGACGCCGACTGCGTCGTCGGCACGCCGACGTCGCGCGAGAAGGCCGCAGAACTCGTCGAAGTAGCGGCGGTTCGGCAGGCCCGTCAGCGGATCGGTCGATGCGCGAGCCTCCGCCTCTCGATGCGAGAACGCGCGGGCGAGCGCCGCAGAGGCCTCGACGGCCGCGCCCGCGAGGATCCGCTTCGACGACGCGGACCACTCGACGTCCGTTCGGCGCGACAGCACGATCGCGCCGAGGACTCCGGATTCGCCTCGCAGCGGCGCCGCGATCGTGTTGTTCAGCCCGTACATGCTCCGCGTCCGCGTCGCGATGCGGTCGGTGATGCGGGCCGCCGCGCCGGACGACAGCGCTGCGGAATCCCGCCCTTCGCGCGGCCGTCCGCCGGAGCGGAGCGGGACGACGGCAGGCCACAGCGACCGCCCTGCGCGAGTCGCGTCGCGTACGGTGCGGCCGGCCCAGCCACGTGCCGATGCGACGCGCCCGTCGCGTCGCGCGGCGCCGGCAGCCGTCGCGTCCTCGATCGGATCGCGCCACGCCTCGAACGGTCCGCGGTCGAGCGTGTGTACCGCGGCGAGCTCCCAGGCGAGCTGCTCGTGGCCCTGGTCGCCGACGGGAAACCCCACCGGCTCGCGGTCGTCCGGCGCTGAACGGTCGGGGTCGTCGAGATCGGACAGCGGGAACAGCGTCGTCGAGCTGCGGACGCCGGGGCGGCTGCTGACGAGCGTCGCCTCGAGGGCATGGACCTCCGGCCGGCGCCGGACGACCACGATGTGGTCGGCACCCGTCCCGCGCCCGAGGTCCTCGACGATGGCATCGACGATGGCGTCGGGCGAGACCGATCGCGACAGTCCCTGGAGGATCCGCGCGAAGCTCTCGGCTTCCTCGCGTCGGCTCACCTCGTAGGCACGCAGGGCGTCGCGGTGGAGGATGGCGGCGAGTCCGACGAGGACGGCGAGCCCGGCGAGGATGTAGTCGAGGGGGCGCGCTCCATCGGTGCCGAGGCGGGCGGCCATCGCCAGCCCGAGGACGAAGAACGACCCGGCCAGGAACCACCAGGTCCGGCGGATCAGCCGATCCTGGGGGTCGGCGCTCGGGGTTCGGGGGGTGGAGGGTCCGGTCACGTTCGGAGATGAGGATGGCGGTCGACGTCGGGCCGAGGCAATGTCTCCGCCGGGGTACCTGTGGGTCCTGTCCGTGGTACTTCCGTACCGACGAGGGGAGTCGCGCTACGCGGCGTCGACCTTCTTGGGATGCCGCGCCGGGCCGGCTGCAACCCGCGCCTCCGACGACGCGAGGTCGTGCCCGCCGCGCGCCTTGACCTCGTACAGCCGGCGGTCCGCCGCGGCGATGAGGTCCGTTCCCGTTCTGCCGTCGAGGGGATGCGTCGCGACGCCGATCGAGACGGCGATCGGGACAGGCCCGCGCTCGGCGGTCTGGAACGGCTGGCCCAGGAATGCGGCGAGGATCCGCTCCGCTGCGCGTCGCGCATCGTCCGCGTCGGCGTCGGGGAGGACGATCGCGAACTCGTCGCCGCCGTAGCGAGCGGCAATGTCCGGTGCGCGGAGCGTCGAGCGGATGAGCTCCGCCGTCCAGACGAGGACGCGGTCGCCGAAGAGGTGGCCGAACGTGTCGTTGACGAGCTTGAAGTCGTCGAGGTCGAGCATCAGGACGCCGAGCGGCCGACGAGATCGCTGGGCGCGGACGACCTCCTCCCCGAGGCGCTCGTGGAGATATCGGTGGTTGTAGAACCCCGTCAGCATGTCGCGGTCGGCGACGTTCCTCGCCTCCTCGTAGAGGCGCGCGTTCTCGAGCGCCATCGCCGCCTCGTTGGCCATGGTCTGGGCGAGGGCCAGCCCGGACTCGTCGAGCGTGATCGGGCCTGTCGACAGCAGCTCGACGAGGCCGATCGACTGGCCTTTCGCCACGAGCGGGACCATCGCGACGGCGCGCTTGCCGTCGCGTGCGAGCAGTGCGGCCTCGGCTGGGTCGGCCGCCGGGTCGAGCGCGTCGACGATCGCGGTCGCCTGGGTTTCGAGGACGCGGACGGTCTCGGGGAAGCCGCCGATGTCGAAGAACGGCTCGAGCGCCGCGATCCCCGCCGGTGGGTAGTAGCCGAGCGTGATGACGCGGCCACCCAGCCGATCCCAGTAGCTGATCGCGCACTCCTCGACGTCCATCGCGCGAGCGACGTGCTGAGCGATCAGGTTGGCGACCTGGTGCGGATCGAGGCTCTTCGACAGCGCGCTGCTCATCTCGACCAGTCGTCCCAGCTCGCGGGCGATGCCCTGGCTCCGGGCGAGGTGCCGCGCCGACTCGACCGCCGTTGCCGCCTGGTCCGCGAGGATCGACAGGAGCTGGAGGTCGTCCTGCGTGAACTGGCGAAGGCCGAGCTTCGAGATCGTGATCACGCCGACGACCTCGTCGTCGTAGCGCATCGGCACGACGATCATCGACTCGTCGATGTCGTCGGTGCCCGGGATGTTCGCGCCGCGCGGGTCGGCGTTCGCGTCGTCGATGAGGAGCGGGGTCCCGTGTTGCGCGACCCAGCCGGTGAAGCCCGCTCCGAGCGTCGTCTCGAGCAACGCGAAGTCGACCTTCTCGTACTCGCCGACCGTGCCGGCGAAGGCGATCGGCATCACACGGTCGGGTGGGTCGACGATGTAGACCCGGGCGTTGTGGTAGTCGACGATCCGCCGCATCTCCTCGACGATGGCCTGCCCGACGGACTCGATCGTCTTGGCCCGGTTCATCCGCGCCGACGCCGCCTGGATGACCGCGAACTGCGCCGCGCGGGTGGCCGCGCGCTCGAACAGCTCCGCGTTGTGGAGCGCGAGCGAGGCGTGGGTCGCGAGCGTCGCGGCGAACTCGATGTCGTCGGCGGTCCAGCGGCGCGGCGTGAACGACACGCAGGACAGCGCGCCGATGACCGCGTCGTGGTGGATGAGCGGGACGACGAGATCGGCCGCGAATGCGAGATCCTCGCCGTACCGCTCGTAGCCGGCGACGCCGGAGCCCCTGATGTCGTCCCACGCCACCGGCCGCCCCGTCCGCAGGACGTCGGCGAACCAGCCCTCGTCCGTCCGGAACACGGGCAGCCGGCTCGCCACCTCGTCGGACACACCGGCGACCGCGGCGACCTCGAGGAGCCCGTTGCGCGCGATCCGGATCGTCGCGGCGTCGGTTCCGAGCGCGGCGTTCGCCTCGGCGACGATGGCCCGGAAGATCTCCGGGCGGTCAAGAATCCGCGTCAGGCGCTGGGCGATCGCGAGCAGCATCTGGAGGCGTTCGGCGAGGACGACGTCGCGCCGGGCACGGTGGGATTCGCCGCGGAGCGCGGCGCGAAGACGCGAGGCGAGGCTCGTCGTCGGCTGCTGGCGCAGGGCCTCTGCCGGCGAGGCGAGCTGTCCGGACGGTGACTCGTCGGGGGGCAGGCGCACGCTCATTTCCTTGCATCGTCCCACCGGCTCGGCGTCGCTCCGCCTGACCCCGACGTACTCCCATCCGCGCCCCGAATGTCCCACCGACCGCGTGGGCCGAATCGTTGACCCCTCGACGCGGCCGCTACTACACTCGACCACGGCCCACCGCACGACCTCGTCTCGTCGCGCCTGGGCGTCCAGACTCTCATCGGAGGAGCCCGCTCCACGTGGAGATCGGACCCAGTACCCACGGCGATCGAGCCGGACGTGGCGCCCCCACCGGGCGCCGCCCCGTGACCGACGCCGCAGCCACGGTCCGCCTCGCCAGGCGGTGACCCGCCCCGTCACCTGACGGGAAGTGCCACCGGCGGCGGGACGACCCGCCCGCGAGGTGGCAGATGCTCTACCTGAGCCAGGCGATCGGCCGCCCGGTGCTCGACCGGGACGGCGAGCCGATCGGCAAGGTGGCCGACCTGATCGTCGCCGTCGGCGACCGGTACCCGCCGGTAACCGGCATCGTCGTGCTGACCGATCGCCGGCGCCGGATCTTCCTGCCGTGGACGTCGGTGGCGAGCCTCGATGCCACCGGCGCCCGCCTGGCGACGACCACGATCGATCTCGACCCGTTCCGCCAGCGTCCGAACGAGATCCTGCTCGCCGGCGACCTGATGGACAAGCAGATCGTCGACATCGACGGGCACAAGGTCGTCAGGGTCAACGACCTGCGGCTGGACGAGATCGAGGGCAAGCTGCACCTCGTCGCGGTCGACGTCGGGACGGCCGGACTGCTCCGCCGGCTCGGGATCGGCGGCGCCTACCGGATCATCGCCCGCAACCTCCGGCTGCCCGTGCCGGAGCGGTACATCGACTGGGAGGACGTCGACCCGGTCGAGACATCGATCGCCTCGATCAAGCTCCGCGTCCCGCACGCCGGGCTCGCCGAGCTCCACCCGGCGGACCTCGCCTCGATCATCGACCAGCTCGCGCCGCGCGACCGTGCCGGCGTGCTTGCCTCACTCGACGACGAGGCCGTCGCCGATGCGATCGAGGAGATGGAGCCGGACACGCAGGTCGAGGTGCTCGAGGACCTCGAGCCGGCGCGAGCGGCCGACATCCTCGAGGAGATGTCGCCTGACGACGCGGCCGACCTCGTCGCGGACCTGTCCGACGAGGCACGCGAGGAGATTCTCGCCCTCATGGAACGGGAGGAGGCGGCGGAGGTCCAGGAGCTCCTCGGCTACCCCGAGGATTCCGCCGGGGGGATCATGACGACCGAGTTCGTCGCCGTGCCCGCGACGCTGACGGCGGCACGGACGATCGACCGGCTCCGCGAGCTGGAGCCGGACGCGGAGACGATCTACTACGTCTACGTCACCGACGACGACGGCCGGCTCGTCGGCGTCCTCTCGCTCCGCGACCTCATCGTCGCCCGCCCCGAGACGCCGATCTCCGAGGTGATGATCCCCGAGCCTGTCGCAGTCGGCGTGCTCGCCGATCAGGACGAAGTCGCCCACGTCGTCGCGCGCTACAACCTGCTCGCCGTGCCGGTCGTGGATGCCGAGGGACGGCTCGCCGGCATCGTCACCGTCGACGACGCGATGGACTCGATCCTGCCGACGGCGTGGAAGAAACGGCTGCCGCGGCTGTTCGCCGGCAGCGATACGCGGCGCGGGTAGCGTGCGGGACCTGCCGTCTGTAGGGGGCGCGGCGCGCGAGGTGGTGGGGCGGGCGCGACGCCGCGTGTCGCCACCGCCGGTGCCCAGGCTGCGCGAACGGCTCGGGGATCGCCTGACGTCCGGCGACCTCCTGCGGCTGCGCGGCCGGTTCCGCGGCCGGGACGGCCTCGTCGCGTTTCTCGCGGTAATGGGGCCCGGGCTCATTGCCGGCATT
>DATFPL010000222.1:0-3955 GCA_035264845.1 Candidatus Limnocylindrales bacterium
CGCCGACCACGTTGCCGTCGCCCAGTCGGTGGAGCGACTGCTCCCGGATCTGGAGCGGCTCGGGACCGTCGTGTGCGACGCGCTCGCGAGCGGCGGCAGGGTCTACACGTTCGGCAACGGCGGCAGCGCGGCTGATGCGCAGCACCTCGCGACGGAGCTCATCGGCCGCTACCTTCGGGATCGCCGCCCGCTGCCAGCCGTGGCGCTGACCGTCGACCCGTCCGCGGTCACGTGCATCGCCAACGACTTCTCCTATGACGACGTCTTCGCGCGACAGGTCACCGCGCTCGCCGGCCCACGCGACGTCGTCATCGGGTTCTCGACGAGCGGCACGTCGACGAGCGTCGTCGCCGGGCTCGAGGCGGCGCGTGCCGCTGGCGCAACGACGGTCCTCTTCGGTGGCGGCGACGGCGGGATGGCGCGCGCTCACGCGGACCACGCGCTTCTCGTCGCGTCGAAAACGACGGCGAGGATCCAGGAGATGCACCTCCTGCTGCTCCACCTCCTCAGCGAGCGGATCGACGCGTGGGCGGCGGGTGAGGACGGTTTGCCGGTCGGAGCCGGCGCAAGCAATTCGCCAGACGATCGGAGGCTCGACGCGACGTGACGACCCGGCCCGCGCCCCGGCCAGGGCAGCAGGATCGGCTGCTGCACATGATCGGCAACTCCCACATCGACCCCGTGTGGCTGTGGCAGTGGCCGGAGGGCTACCAGGAGGTGCGGGCGACGTTCAGGTCGGCGCTCGACCGGATGAACGAGTACCCCGAGTTCATCTTCACGTCGGATTCGGCCGCCTACTACGAGTGGGTCGAGGAGATCGACGCCGGGATGTTCGCGGAGATCCAGCGCCGCGTCGCCGAGGGTCGCTGGGAGATCGTCGGCGGCTGGTGGGTCGAGCCGGACTGCAACATCCCGAGCGGGGAGTCGTTCGTCCGCCACGCGCTCTATTCGCAGCGGTACTTCGAGGCGAAGTTCGGACGGATCGCGAGCGTCGGCTTCAACGTCGACCCGTTCGGGCACAACGGGATGCTGCCGCAGCTCCTCTCGAAGGCCGGGATGGACGCCTACGTCTTCATGCGCCCGGGACCCCACGAGATGGACCTCCCGGGCCCGCTCTTCTGGTGGGAGTCCGCGGACGGTTCGAGAGTCCTGACGATGCGGCTGCCGCACGAGTACTGCTCGCCGCGCGAGGACCTCGGCAACCACCTCGACAAGTCGATCGCGCAGCTGCCCGACCGATGGTCGGAGATGATGGTCTTCTACGGCGTCGGCAACCACGGCGGCGGCCCGACGAAGGAGAACCTGGAGAGCATCCGGCGGCTCAGCGGCGTCGGCGCGATGCCGCGACTCGTCCACAGCACGCCGTCGCGGTTCTTCGAGCGGGTCCGCGAATCGGGCGCGGAGCTGCCCGTCGTCCGCGAGGACCTCCAGCACCACGCCGTCGGCTGCTACTCCGCGCATTCGGGGATCAAGCGCTGGAACCGCCGGGCGGAGAACGCGCTCGCGGTCGCCGAGGCGTGGGCCGCGATCGCCGCGCGGGCAACCGGCGAGGCGTATCCACGCGACGATTTCGAGCGGGCGTGGCGGAACGTCCTGTTCAACCAGTTCCACGACATCCTCGCCGGGACGGCGATCGAGCCGGCCTACGACGAGGCTCGCGACCAGCTCGGCGAGTCGACGTCGATCGCGGCGCGAGCGGCGAACCGCGCCATGCAGTCGATCAGCCGCCGGATCGCGATCCCGCCGTCGCCCGGGATGACGCCGATCGTCGTCTTCAACCCGCATGCGTGGCCCCTGCGGACGACGGTCGAGCTCGAGTTCGGCGGGCTCAAGCCGACGGACGGACTCGTCGACGAGCAGGGCGCGGTCGTCCCGTTCCAGGCCACTCAGTCGTACGCGACGGTGTCGGCGTGGCGGAGCCGGATGGCGGTCGCGGTCGACGTGCCGCCACTGGGCTACCGGACATACCGCGTCGTCCCCGACACGGCGCGGACCACGGCGACGACGCTTCGGGCGACCGACACGCTGCTCGAGAACGAGCACCTGCGTGCCGAGTTCGACGCGACGACGGGTCGGATGACGCATCTCGTCCTCCGCGAGGACGGCCGCGACGTTGCGGACGTCGCGAACGCCGAACGGGCGCACGCGCACGTCGTCGACGACACGTCCGACACGTGGGGCCACCGCCGGCTCGCGTACCGCGACGAGATCGGGGCGTTCGAGATGTCGCGCGTCTACCTCGTCGAGAGCGGGCCGGTTCGAGCGATCCTTCGCGTCGAGAGCCGCTTCGGCCGCTCGACGCTCGTCGAGGACCACGTCCTGTCGGTCGGTGACCGCGCGCTCGAGGTCCGCGTCATCCTCGACTGGCACGAGGAGTCGAAGATCCTCAAGCTGCGCTACGCGACCCGCCTTGACGGCGAGACGGCGACCTACGACATCCCGTACGGGACGATCGACCGGCCCGCGAACGGCGAGGAGGAGCCGGGCCAGCGCTGGATCGACCTGTCGGCGGACCTTCCCGACGGCGGGGGGCGGTTCGGACTGGCGGTCCTCAACGACGGCAAGTACTCGTTCGACGTCGTCAACGGCGAGATCGGCGTGACCGCCGTGCGGAGCCCCATCTACGCGCACCACGAGCCGCGGATTCCGACCGCGGGCGTCCGTTACCAGTACATGGACCAGGGCCAGCAGCGGTTCACCCTCGCTCTCGTTCCGCATCGCGGAGGGTGGAGCGAAGCGGGTCTCACGCGCCGCGCACTCGAGCTCAACCAGCGACCGTTCGTCCTGCTCGAGTCGTACCACGACGGGCCGCTGCCGCAGGTGACGTCGTTCGGAGGCGTCGAGCCGGACAACGTCGTCATCGGGTCGCTGAAGGTGGCGGAGGACGGCGACGACGTGGTCGTTCGCGCGGTCGAGACGGCAGGCCGATCGGCGGCCGCGACGATTCGGGTGCCGGGCTCGCGCGGCGACATCGCGTTCGACATCGGGCCGTATCAGATCCGAACGTTCCGGGTTCCGTCCGGAGCGGGCGAGGCGGTGGAGGTCGATCTCCTCGAACGGCCGCTTGCGGGCGGCGAGCTCGCCGCGCCCGAAAGCGGCGCCGAAGCGGACGACGCTGCGTCGCGATCGCGAGTGGCGCGCAACGGCGACGAGCGCCGCGGCGACGAGCGCCTCGCCGGCACGCCGTCGCACGCGGGCGGATGAGGCGGTCGGTCCCGCTCGACGGCGACGATTGGGAGGTCCGCGGCTTCCTCGGGCTCGATGCCGCGCTCGCGGCGGCGAAACGAAACGACACCGCGGATCGCCGCGGATGGCTTCGCGCTCGTGTGCCGGGTAGCGTCCTCGACGATGTGTGGCGCGCCGGCGAGATTCCGGACCCGTACGTCGACCGGAACAGCCTGCTCGCGGAGTGGGTCCCGGAGCGGGCGTGGCTCTACCGCCGGCGCATTCGGGCCATGGACGGCGCCTTGGCGGCTCGGGTCGTCCTTCGATTTGGCGGCGTCGACTACGCCGGCGACGTGTTCATCGACGGCGTTCCACTCGCCCGCCACGAGGGAATGTTCACGCCGTTCGACGTCGACGTGACGGAGCCGCTGCGGGATGGCGGCGAGCACGTCGTCGCCGTCGTCGTCGAGCCCGCGCCGGCGAGCGAGCCACAGATGGGGCGAACGAGCCGCGTCCGGGTCCACAAGAGCCGGATGACGTACGGCTGGGACTTCTCGCCGCGGATGATCCACCAGGGGATCTGGCGGCCGGTGTCCCTCGAGGTATTCGACGTGGCGCGGATCGAGGCGTTCGAAGCGCGGACGGCGATCGCGGGGACGCTCGATCGCGGGACCGTCGACGTCCACGTGCGGCTTGCCCGGGCGCGACGGACGCCGCTGCGTGTCGTGGCGACCGTCGATCACGGTGCGACGGAGGTATCGCGC
Organism: Candidatus Limnocylindrales bacterium; assembly: GCA_035264845.1. Taxonomy (GTDB): domain Bacteria; phylum Chloroflexota; class Limnocylindria; order Limnocylindrales; family CSP1-4; genus JACDAV01. The sequence goes on from DATFPL010000222.1 coordinate 3,930, forward strand.
GTCGCGGTCGAAGTCGGCGCCGACGA
>DATFPL010000223.1:0-9314 GCA_035264845.1 Candidatus Limnocylindrales bacterium
GATCTAGGCGACGCGCGGCGCGAGCCCAGGCGCCGCGCGCCAGGAGCCGCGCGTCGCGAGCCACCCGGGCGCCGGGCGCCGCGCGTCGCGAGCCAGCCGCCGCGCGTTGCGTCGGACGCACGAATGGGCGGAGGAGGAGCGGCTTCTTCGCCGGATGTTGCGTCGGACGCACGGTCCGACGGTTGGGCCGCTCGATGGTGCGTCGGACGCACCGTCTGGCGAAGTTGCGGGCACTTCCTCGTCCGTACGTGCGTGGGACGCAACACGGAGCGCGGCCGCGTGTGAATCGGCGCATACGCTCCGCGCTGGAGCGTTAAGTCGCGCGATGCTCGCGCGTGGCCCCGAAATCCGTGGATACGCTCCCCGCGGGAGCGGTTGGCGCCGAACGCGGCCGGCTCCAACCGCGCGTCAGGGATAGTGCTCCCCGGGGGAGCGTTAGCTATTCGTCGTCGTCGTCGTCGTCGAGGAGCGGCAGGCGGCGGATGAGCGCCAGGACGGGCGCGTTGGCGGGGCCGTCGAGCTCGTGCTCCCGCGCCGACTCGGCCGCCGACTCCGCGTCGATCCCGGCGCCCGCGGCAGCACGGGGTCCAGCAGGCACGAACCGCCACAGCCGGCTCCGGACGCCCGACAGGTACGGGCTCGTCCGTTGCCGCGCCATCACCCCGGCGATCCCCTGGGCCGCGACCGCGTCGAAGAGCGCGCGTCCCTCGACGGCGATCGCGGGCACTGCAACGACCTCGTCCCCGGGCCGCAGCACGCGTCGCAGCAGGTCGCGTCGGCGGAAGAGCGGCAGTGACAGCAGCGATCGGCCGTCGAGATGCAGCAGGTCGAACGCGAGGTACGCGACGGCCCGTCCCGCGCGGCCGGAGATCCGCCGCTCCAGCTCGGCCGCGTCCGCGCGCCCGCTCGCATCGACGACCACCAGCTCCCCGTCGAGTACGGCCGACCGCGCATCGACCCGAACCGCGAGCCCCGCGAGCTCGGGGAGTGCCGCGCCGACGTCGCGCCCCGCCTCGTCGACGAGCCGCACCGCGCCGCCGCCCGGCGCCTCCGCAGGGCCGATGTAGGCGAGGGCGCGGAGCCCGCCCCACGACGGCTCGAACAGATGCTCCGCGGAGTCGAACGCGTCGGGCAGGATCCGCGGCTGCATCGGCCGGAGCGTGTCCGGCAGGTTCGGGAGGTCCGTCTCGAGCCGCAGCGACAGCTGGTCGGTCATCGCCCGGCGATGGTAGCGGGTAGACTCCGCGGCGTCGCCTCTCACTGCTCGACCCGACGCCCGCGCGCCGCTCATCACGCGGCCCCCGGCGCATCACATCGCCACGACGGAGACTCGACCATGCCGCGTCCGCCGCGCCCCGACGACCTCGCCCGCCTCCGCGTCCCGACAGACGCGCGCCTCTCGCCCGACGGCTCGCTCGTCGCGTTCTCCGTCCAGACAGTCGCACCGGCGCACGACGGCTACCGCCACGCGATCTGGCTCGCCGCTGTCGACGGCTCTCGGCCGCCTCGTCAGGTCACCCTCGGTGCGAAGAACGACGTCCATCCCCGCTTCTCGCCCGACGGCCGGACGCTGGCGTTCCTGTCGGATCGGCGGACTGCCGTCGAGGACGACCCGAAGGCACCGAAGGACGGCAAGGACCGCGAGGATGTCGTCCAGGTCCATCTCCTGCCGCTCGACGGCGGCGAGGCGCGCAGGCTGACCGACCTGCCCCGCGGCGTCGAGCGCTTCGAGTGGTCGCCCGATGGTCGGCGCCTCGTCGTGCTCACGAGCTCGCACGGCGCGACGCGGGAGGAGGACGCGAAGCGGCGCGGCAAGACGGACAAGCCGGAGCCGGGTTCACCGCCGACTTCGGACTACCACTTCGTCGACCGCCTGGCCTACCAGTTCAACGGCGCCGGCTACGTCTACGACAAGATCCCGCACCTCTGGCTTGTCGACGTCGAGACGGGCGACGCGACTCGCCTGACGAACGGCGCGACCGCGGACGCCGACCCGGCGTGGTCGCCGGACGGGACCCGAATCGCGTACGCGTCGAATCGCCGCCGCGATCACGACGTCCGCGAACGCAGCGACATCAGCGTCGTCGAGGTGGAGACCGGCCGAATCACGGAGATCACCGCAGGCCCGGAATCCCTCTTCGGCGGCCCCACGTGGCTTCCCGACGGCGACACGATCGCGACGATCGGCGGTCGGCTGCCGGACAACGCGTACCGCAACGACATCTGGCTGTTCGCGGCCGACGGATCCGACGCGCGACGCGACGGCGGCCGCAACCTGTCGGGCGCGCGCGACATCAGCGTTGCCGCGGCGATGAATAGCGACGTCACGCCGGGCGAGCCCGCGCGCCTCATCCCGTCGGCAGATGGCCGGTGGCTGACGTTCGCCGCCCCAGCCGCCGGATCGTACGAGCTGTGGCGGATCGCGACCCGCGACGGCGCGGTCGAGCGGCTGACCGAGGGGCGCCACTACATCTCGTCGTTCGATCAGGTCCCGGCGGGGCGGAGCGGCGGCGCTCGCATTGCCGCGCTCCTGTCGACCGCGACGCGCCCGGCCGATGTCCATGTTTTCGAGCTCGCTGCGCGGTCGCCGTCACGTGATGCAGGCCGCGCCGACCCACGCCGGGTCACCGATCTCAACGCTGACGTCCTCGCCGACATCGACCTCATCGAACCGGTCGAGCGGCGCTGGACCGTTGACGGCCGCGACGTCCAGGGCTGGCTCATCCCCGCCGGGCCCGGCCGCCAGCCGCTCGTGACCGAGATCCACGGCGGTCCGCACACGTTCTACGGCTGGTCGATCGTCTGGGAGTTCCAGGTCCTCGCCGCCAGCGGGATGAGCGTCTTTTTTTCGAACCCGCGGGGATCGGACGGCTACGGCCGCGAGTTCAACGAGGCGAACCGCGGCGACTGGGGCCCGGGCCCATCCAGGGATATCCTCGCGGGGATCGACAGCCTCGTCGCGGACGGTCTGGCCGACGGAGCTCGGCTGGGCGTCACGGGCGGCTCGTATGGCGGCTACCTGACGAACTGGATCCTCGCCCACGACGACCGATTTGCGGCGGGCTTCACCGCCCGCAGCGTCGCCGACATGACGATGCTCTTCCTGACCGGCGACATCGCCGGCGGCGAGTGGGGCGAGCAGGAGTTCGGGCGCACGCCGTGGGGAGATCCCGACTACTACCGGGAGATCTCGCCGCTGACGTACGCGCACCGGATCACGACGCCGCTGCTCATCCAGCACAGCGAGAAGGACCTGCGGACGACGATCGGGCAGGCCGAGGCGCTGTTCACCGTCCTTCGCTCGAACAAGCGCCCCGCCCGGCTGATGCGAGTGCCGGAGGAGACGCACGAGCTGACGCGGTCGGGCACGCCGTTCCGGCGCGTCGAAAACCTCGTCCAGGTCCGCGACTGGTTCCGCCACTTCCTGGTCGACGGGAAGCGCGCACTGCCCCCGCTTCCCAAGCTGCGCGCGGGGAAGTAGGACCGCGGCCGCGGCCCGTCCCGCGGCCCGCGCCGGCGGCCCGTCGCAGACAGCGGGACCGCGCCCGGAGGGTACGGGCGCGGTCCGATGGAACAAGCGGCTTCGATTGGTGATACGTCGCCCCGCGCCGGCCGGTTCGACCCCTCCGGACCGGTTTTGCACACCGCATGTGCAACCCGACAAATGAGAGGGCGCCGAGTCGGCGGCGGCCTCTGTGCGGACCGCGATCCTGCACACCGGATGAGCATCTGCGGCGTTTGCACGCCCGGTGTGCAGCACAGCGAACGGTCGCGGCGGCGCGGAACCCTCGTTCGCTCGGCTGCACACCCGGTGTGCAGCGAGGGCCGCGGAGCGCGCGCGCCGCGGCGGCGCGCGGCCCTCGTTCGCTCGGTTGCACGCCCCGTGTGCAGCGAGGGCGGCGGAGCGCGCCCGCCCCGACCTCGCAGTGCGTCATTCGCTCGGTTGCACACCCCGTGTGCAGCCGGGACGGAAAGGGCGCGGTATCCTCACCGTCCCATGACGACCGCGCGGCGCCCCGACACGCTCGCCCGCGAGCGCGCCAACGAGCTGGTCCGCGCCTGGGATGCGCGCCCCGGGCACCTCGGCAGCGTGCTCGGACGTGTTACGGCGGTCGACCAGGTGGGCGTCGAGGAGCGCGTCGACAGCCTGAAGAAGCGCTCGATCAAGCGCGAGTCGAAGCTCTGGGCGCTCGACCTGACGATCCGGATGATCGACCTGACAACGCTCGAGGGAAAGGACACCCCGGGCAAGGTCCGGGCGCTGTGCGCGAAGGGGATCCACCCGAAGCCCGGCGATCCCACGATCCCGTCCGTCGCCGCGATCTGCATCTACCCGAGCCTGGTCGCCGAGGCGAAGGACGCCCTCAAGGGCACGGACGTCAAGGTCGCCAGCGTCGCGACGGCCTTCCCATCCGGCCAGACGTTCCGCGACGTGAAGATCGCCGAAACGCGCCAGGCCGTCGACGCCGGCGCCGACGAGATCGACATGGTCATCGACCGGGCGGCGTTCCTCGGCGGCGACTACGCGACCGTGTTCGACGAGATCGTCGACATCAAGGAGGCCTGCGCCGACGCGCACCTCAAGGTGATTTTGGAGACCGGCGAGCTCGAGACATACGACAACGTCCGAAGGGCCAGCGTCCTCGCGATGGCCGCCGGCGCGGACTTCATCAAGACCTCGACCGGCAAGGTGACGCCCGCGGCCACGCTGCCGGTGACCCTCGTGATGCTCGAGGCGATCCGCGACTTCGAGCGGGCCAGCGGCCGGCAGGTCGGGATGAAGCCCGCGGGCGGCATCCGAACGGCGAAGGACGCGATCGGCTACCTGGTCGTTTTGTACGAGACCCTCGGGCCGCGGTGGATGACGCCCGACTGGTTCCGGTTCGGCGCGTCGAGCCTGCTCAACGACGTCCTGATGCAGATCGACAAGGAGCGGACCGGCCGCTACCAGCGCCCGGACCACTTCACGATCGACTAACGCGCGGGGGGGCCGCGTCGCCGCGCGGCGCCCGAGCGCGTGCGCCCCGCGTCGCCGCGCGGGGGGCCGCGTCGCCGCGGCGCCCGAGCCCGCGCGCCCCGCGCCCGAGCGCGCCGCGCGGTCAGTCGAGCCGGGCCGCGTCCCGCATCGTGTACGGCCAGCTCGCCCCTTGCTGCTGCGAGTCGACCTTCGACAGCATCGCCGTGCCAAACCCGCATGTGCAGGCGAACTCGCGCACGCGGAGGCCGTCGACGTGGTCGTCACTGACCGCGGTCATCGACTGCTCGCCGTCGTCGTGGCGGTGGGTGACCGTCACTTCGTCCATCTTCGGTGCATTCCTGAGCATGCGGATAGCGTCGCCGACTCCCCCTCTCACGAGCCGTGCCAATTCGGTCGCATCCGTCGCAACGAGCCGCCAGCCGATCGGGTCTCCGGCGTGGCGTGCTAGGCTCCGCCATCCATCGGAAGATCGGGAGCCGCTGAGATGCCGCCGGAACCGCGTTATCTGACACTCAAGCAAGTCGCGACGCGGACGGGCCGCCACCCGGAGCTGCTCCGCCAGTGGTGCGCCGTCGGGCGGATCCCGTGCCAGCGCGTCGGGGGCAGCTGGGTCCTCGATGCCGCGGACGTGGCGCTCGTCGACGGCATCGCCCGACGCGGCGCGCCGCAGCCTGCACGCGAGATCCCGTCGCCGGCCGGCGCTGAACGCGTCATCGCCGCCGCGTTCGACGATGAACCGACCGCCGCAAACGTCGCGGACGCGCTTCGCGGCCGTCTTCCGCTGTCGGGTCAGAGCGTCGCGGCGACGTCAGTCGCAATCAAGGGACTGCCGGGTCTTCGGTTGACGATCGTCGCCGGTCGGTTTCCGCCCGCCGCGACGCTCGAGGCCCGCCGGATCATCGTCGGCTTCGGCGGGCGGATCGTGACGGATGCCGAGGACGGGGCGACCGAACCCGAGCAGCCGCGCCCGCGACCGCACGCGACCCGGCGATCGACGAGGTCCGCCTCGCGCTGAGGCCGCCGCGCCGTCAGTCCTCGACGGAGCCGAGAACGAGCGCACCGTTCAACCCACCGAACCCGAACGACGTCGAAAGCACCCGCCGGTAGGCACCAATAGCGCCGGCGCGGAGGAGGTTCGGCAGGAGCTCGGCAATGGCCGGATCCGGATCGACGAGGTTGACGCTCGCCGGCGCCCAACCGTCGGCGATCGCCAGGGCGGAGATGGCGGCCTCGATCGCTCCCGATGCACCGAGCGGGTGGCCGTACAACGCCTTCGTGCCGCTGACCGGCACCGTCGCGGCGCGCTCGCCGAGTGCCCGCGCGATCGCGCGCGCCTCCGCCACGTCGCCGATCGGCGTCGACGACGCGTGTGCGTTGACGTAGTCGATCTCCGCGGCCTCGACGCCCGCGTCGGACAGCGCGATGGTTGCCGCGCGCGCCGCCTCGCGGCCATCGGCCCGTGGCTGGACCATGTGGTGCGCGTCGGACGTCGCGCCGTAGCCCAGCAGCCGCGCGTAGGGCCGGGCGCCGCGACGCGACGCGATGTCCGCCGCTTCGAGGACGAGGAGCGCCGCGGCCTCGCCCATGACGAACCCGTCGCGTGCCGCGTCGAACGGCCGCGCGGCGCACTCGGGCACCCCGTTCGAGCCCGACGAGAGCGCCCGGATGATGTCGAACGCCCCGAATGCGAGCGGGCTGAGCGGCACTTCCGCGCCACCGGCGACGGCCGCGTCGATCTGCCCCGACCGAATCGCGTCGAGCGCCTCGCCGAGCGCGACCGCGCCCGAGGCGCACGAGTTCGCAGTGGACAGGATCGGGCCGCGAACGTCGAGCGCGATCCCCAGGTTGGCCGGCGCTGCGCCGCCGAACACCGCCAGCGCGAGGTTCGGCGCGACCGCCTTGATGCCGCGCGCCATGTACCGCTCGTGCTGCATCTCCGCGTAGGCGATGCCGCCGAGCGCGCTGCCGAGGTAGATCCCGATCCGCTCGCGGTCCGCGGCGCCGCCCTCGCCAGGCACGAGCCGCGCGTCCTCGAGCGCGAGCCGCCCGGCGACGAGGCCGAACTGGCTGAACCTGTCGAGCTGCCGCGCCGTTTTCGCGTCCATGTGGGCGACGGGGTCGAAGTCGTCGATCTGCGCCGCGACCTGCGAGCGGAACGGCGACGGGTCGAATCGGTCGATCCGCCGAACGCGCGAGCGGCCGTCGCGCAACCCCGCGCGGAACGCGTCGACGCCCGTGCCGATGGGTGTCACGAGGCCGATACCGGTGATCCAGACGTCGCGGCGAGGAGTCATGCCGACTGATTCGTCACGGCGACGCGTTCGGACGTATCCGGCTTTTCGTCTGCGGCCAGCGCCTCGGCGAGCGCCTTGAACGTCGCGAGCGTGCGACCTGCGATCGGGCGCGTGAAGGCGCGGTCGACGAACGCCGCCCAACCGGGCAGTCGCGGCGCGAATACGTGGTCGATCGAGACGCGGCAGCCGTCGACCGTGTCGTCGATCCGCCACGTGACATCCATCCCGCGCGTCGCGCCTCCGAGGTGGACGAACCGCAGCCGCCGGGTCGCAGGGTCGGGCCACGATCGCGATCGCCACACGACCGGAAGTCCGATACCCAGGACCGGGACGAGCGGCCGTCGTGCGACGAGACGCGCTACGAGCGAGCCGTCGGCGCGGCGCTCGGAGACATCGACCGCGACGTAGTGGGGGAGCAGCCGCGGCCACCGCTCGACGTCCCGCGCGAGGCGGAACACGAGGTCGCCGGGTGCCGCGACGTCGATCGAGATCGTGCTCCGCATGGCGTCAGACCCGGCGCGTCGTCACGGCCGCAGGAGCGACGCGAGAAAGGTCGGATCGAGGGCGCGCCGCGCCGGGACGAGGTCGCCCATCACACGGCCCATCGTCTCACGGACCGGTGCGCGGCGGGCCAGGCGCGACGCCGCGTACTCGAACGCCGCGGGGCGGGCGAGGAACGTCTGGACGACGCGACTCACGACGTCCTTCGTCGCGAATCGATCGGCCATCGCGCGCTCGTAGGCACCGAACGCGCCGCCGTCGCCATCGAGCGCGGCGCCGATCGCCGCGGCTCCAAGCTCCGCAGACACGACCGCGCGATGAAGTCCCTCGCCGGTGAACGGGTCGAGGAAGCCGGCGGCATCGCCGACGAGCAGCCACGGATCGACGCTCCGCCGCGACACGCGCTGACCGAGCGGCGAGGCGCCTTCGATCTCGTCGCAGCGCTCGGCGTCCGCCCATCGCTCCGACTCGTCCCCCGCGACCGGCACCTCGGCGAGAACCGCGGACGCGACGGCGGCCGCGCCTTTCGCGCGGAGAAGCGCGGCGTATCGGGCGCCGAACAGGACGATGCCGACATTGACGCGGCCGCGCGGAACGGGCGCGATCCCGCAGTACGCGCCGTCGAGGACGACCATTCGCGCATCGCGCGGCACGTCGTGGCGGCTGTCGCGCAGGTGGAACGTCAGTCCGACGCGGCCTCGCAGCGTCGGGGGTTGCGCCACTCCTGCGGCGCGCGCGACAAGCGATCGGAGGCCGTCCGCGCCGACGACGACCCGGGCATCGATCCGTTGCCCGCCCGCGAGCGTCACCGTCGAGCCGGCGCGTCGGAGCGCGACGTCCGTCACCGCGACCCCGGTCCGCACCTCGACCCCGGCCTCAACCGCGAGCCCGAGGAGCGCCGAATCGAGCGCGGGCCGGTCGAACCCGACCGCCGGCGCCGTCAGCGAGCCGTCGTCGCCGTAGGTCAGCCGAAACCACGTGCCGCGTCGGGTCTCGACCCGCATCGCGGGGATCGGCCGCGCCAAGGCCACGAGATGGGCTTGAGGCACGCCGACGCGCAGGAGCGCCGCGACCGATGCCGGGGAGCTGAACACCCCGCACGCTCGCCACCGCGGCTGGGGCGAGCGCTCGGCCAGGACGATGTCGCGCCCGCCGCGCGCGAGCAGCGTCGCGACGACCGCACCGGCGGGGCCGCCGCCGACGACCGCGACATCCGCACGTCGCGATGGCGATGTCACAGCGGAACCGCGGCGATCGCGTAGCGGTGCCGGAACACGCCGTATGTGCGGACGACGGGCCGGAGTCCCGCGGCGATGAGGAGCGCCTCCGCCTCGACCGCCGTGTATGCGCGGCGGACCGAGAGCGGCGCGTCGTTCCTCGTGAGTCGGTTCCTCGTCGTGACGTGGGCGAGCAGCCACGCACCTGCGAGCAGGAGTCGGCCGCGCGCCAGATCGTTGACGATCACGCCGCGCCGCGAGACCCGCCGCAGCTCCCTGAGGAACGCGGCCGCGTCGACGGCATCGAGGTGATGCAGGACGAGC
>DATFPL010000224.1:0-14184 GCA_035264845.1 Candidatus Limnocylindrales bacterium
CCCTCGCTCCGGCGTAGCTCAGTGGTAGAGCGGGCGGCTGTTAACCGCTTGGTCGTAGGTTCGAGTCCTACCGCCGGAGCCAACTCGATCGCTGGGGTCCGACGGGTCGACACCGTGGCAGGCCGCGTTTTAGACAGCAACGGGCCGCGATGAAGGCGTCAGACGTCCAGCGTGCGGTGGCCGCGGCGACGTCCATCGCGGCAGCGCTCGACCTGGCTGTCAACGACGCGATCGTTCTTCAGAATTCGAACAGGCTCGCGCTGCGCCTGCTGCCCTGTGACGTCCTTGCGCGAGTGGCACATGCAGGACGCGAGGTCGCGCAATTCGAAATCGACCTTGCGCAACGGCTCGGGCAAACCGGTAGCCCCGTCGGTGCTCTTGAGCCTCGCGTAAAGCAGCGCGTCTACGAGCGTGACGGTTTCGCGGTCACGCTTTGGACCTACTACGAGCCCGTGCCTCAGCCGGTTGCGCCGGCCGACTACGCGGATGCGCTCGCGCGGCTCCACGCCGGGATGCGTGCGATCGATCTTCCTGCACCGCACTTTACCGATCGCGTTGTCGAGGCTCAACAACTCGTTGCGAGCCCCGACCGCACTCCGGCCCTGGCCGACTCGGACCGGGCGCTTCTCAGCACCACGTTGCGAGGCCTGGGAAGAGCGATCGGCGAAGGTGGCCGGGTCGAGCAGCTCTTGCACGGCGAACCGCACCCGGGCAACGTGCTTGGCACGAAAGCCGGGCCGCTGTTCCTGGACCTCGAGACGTGCTGCCGTGGGCCGATCGAATTCGACCTCGCCCATGTTCCCGAAGATGTCAGCGGGCGGTATCCGCATGTTGACGATGAGTTGCTGCGCCAGTGCCGCGTCCTCGTGCTTGCCATGGTCGCAACGTGGCGGTGGGATCGAGACGACCAACTGCCGGACGGGCGCAGGCTGGGCACAGAGTGGCTGAGCCAGCTGCGCACAGCGGTGTCGCGCCAATGAACTGCCGAAAACGAGCCTGCCCAATGGTTCCCGGCGTGGCGCCCGATTCGCGGTAGCCGGTCCGGGACGGTCGTCACATCGGCCGTTCGGCTTGCCGCGTCCTGCGGGGGAGACGAATTGCTCACGTAGGCTTGCGCTGGTGAAGGTTTCGCCGCGCTCGCGTGTCAGGTGATCGTGAACCGCTCGTCCGAGGTCCTCGAGGTGGCTGACCGTCCCGCCGTGGGCGCGCGTGCCACGCCGCGGCGCGAGGCAGCCTTCCTGCTCCTCGCCGACGAGCACCTCGACCGCGCGTACCGCCTCGCGCGCGCCATCCTCCGCGAACCGGCCGAGGCGCAGGACGCGACGCACGACGCGTTCGTCCAGGCGTGGCGGAAGTGGGAGACGCTGCGGGACCCGGGACGGTTCGAGTCCTGGTTCGACCGCATCCTCGTCAACACGTGCCGGAACCGGCTCCGAACCCGCCGCTGGCAGGCGACGGACATCTCCGCCGAGGTCGCGCTCGCGACCGGCGATCACGCCGCCAGCACCGACGACCGGCGCGCCATGGCCGATGCGATTGCGACGCTCTCGCCCGACCACCAGGTCGTCGTCGCGCTGCGGTTCTACCGCGACCTGACCGTCGCCGACATCGCAACCCGACTCGGGATCCCGGTCGGCACGGTGCAGTCGCGCCTCCACTACGCATTGAAGCGGCTGCGGGACGACCTCGCGCCGACCGACACGAAGGGGATCGACCGATGACGGATCGGGAGCTCGAGCAGCGGCTTCGAGCGTGGTACGGCGACGGCGTCGGGGACAACGAGGCCGCACCGACCGATCTCCGCCGCAGCGTGGCCGCGATTCCCGCCTCGACGCCAACGCCGTTGCGCCGGCTCTCTCGCCCGCGCGGGTTCACGCTTCTCGCGGCTGCGGCCATCCTGCTCGTGGGTGGCGCGATCGTCGGCGGCTCCCAGCTCCTGCGACTGACGACCGTCGTGCCGCCGAACCCGTCCGGCGCGCCACTCGCAACGCCGGCCGCATCGGCCGATCGATCGCCAGCGCCGACGTCACGCCCGACCTCCCGGACGGGTGACGTGATCGCATTCAGGCGGTCGGTCCAGAAGGCGTCGACCTGCATGTTCCAGGACGAGTCGTGCCCGGTTCCCCGTGTCTGGATCGTCGGTGCCGACGGGCGCGACGCGCGCGAGGTGGTCAGCGAGGGCGAGGGCGGGCAGATCATTCAGGCCTGGCTGCCCGACGGATCCGGTCTGCTGTACTCGGACAACGGCAAGCTCTACACGACCGATTTGAGCGGCCACCGACAAGCCGTCGACACTGGTTGCGGCGCCGCCGTGCCCGGAGCGCCTTCATCGTGCCAGGTCGATCACGATGTCGCGTTCTCCCGCGACGGCCGGAAGATCGTGTTCGTCCGCGAGTCGAACGACGACCAGGGCTACGCGACTCGTGCCGTCATCGCGACCATGGACCTCGCGACAGGCCAGGTCATCGAACTGACGTCGACGTCGCCGACCGGTGGCTACCGGCCAGGCTGGTCCGCGGATGGGACGCGGATCGTGTTCTCACGGTTCGGTACGAAGGATGACGGGGGCCCACTGCCACGCATCAAGAACGCGATCTTCGTCGTCGGCGCCGACGGCCAGAACCTGCGGCAGATCAGTCCGGCGACGCTCGATGCCTTCGGCGCCGCGTGGTCGCCGGACGGCGAGCGAATCCTCTTCCTGTCGCCGACGACGGGCCAGCCGATGGGCGAGGGAGACATCTACACGATTCGTCCCGACGGCTCCGATATCCGGGCGTTGACGAAGGACGGCAGAGCGGTGTCGCCATCGTGGACGGCAGACGGCCGGATCCTGTTCACGCGTTCGAGCGCGAGCGGCGGCGGCACTCCCGGCTGGTGGACGGTGGACGCCGACGGGACCAATGCGCACGTCCTGGTGCCGAGCTCGGCGATCGGCCTCGCGGCTGACGATCTTGCCGGGACAGGCCCGGCGATCCAGCCGCTCGGTGGACCGCCCGTCGTCCCGCCGTCGTGGAAGCCCGCGCCCGCGATCGCAGTCGGCCCGGCCGCACCGACGCCCACGCCAACGCCCGTCCCCGACCTCGCGCCGGGGTTCACGTGGACCGGCGCACCCACCGCGGGCGACGGCGGCCCGCTCGGTGAGACTGCCACCCTCCTGCGTGACGGACGCGTCCTCGTGACCGAGGGATGCGGAACGGCCGCGGAGCTGTATGACCCCGCGAAAGGCACGTTCAGCCCTGCGGGCGCGCTCTCATCCATGCGCGGCGGCAAGACCGCGACGCTCCTGCAGGACGGCCGCGTGCTCTTCACCGGTGGCTATAACTGCGGGAGGGCCGGCCAGGACGGGATCTGGGCATCCGCCGAGATCTACGACCCGGCGACCGGCACGTTCAGTCCGACGGGGTCGATGGCGAAGCCCCGCGAGTTCCATACCGCGACGCTCCTGACCGACGGCCGCGTGCTCATCGCCGGCGGCCAATCCGGTGAGCAACCACCCACGACGAGTAGCGCGGTCCTCGCGTCAGTGCAGACGGCCGAATCCTCGGCGAGCGTGCTCGCCGGCGCCGAGATCTACGACCCCGCCACAGGCAAGTTCAGCAGTACCGGCGCGATGAGCACGTTCCGCGACCATCACACCGCGACGCTGCTCAAGGACGGCCGCGTCCTCGTCGTCGGTGGCGGCGGCGAGGGATACGCGAGTAGCACCTCCGCGGACCTGTACGACCCGTCGACGGGCAGGTTCAGCAGGACCGGATCCTTGAAGTCCGGCCGCTGGCTGCACACCGCGACGCTCCTCGAGGACGGCCGCGTCGTGATCCTCGGCGGCAGGACGGCGAAGGACTCCGTCTACCGAAGCGCGGAAACGTACAGCCCGCGGTCGGGGACGTTCAGTGCCTCGGGGTTGATGCTCGAGGGTCGGCAGCAACACACCGCCACGCTGCTTCGCAATGGACGCATCCTCATCGCCGGCGGCTATTGGAGCGACGGTCGAAAGTGGCGTGTTCTGTCATCCGCGGAGATGTACGACCCGGCGACCGGGACTTACACGGGGGTCGGCTCGATCGGCACCCCGCGTGACGGCCACACCGCGACCCGTCTGGACGACGGACGCGTTCTCATCGTCGGCGGTGACGAGATCGGGCGTGAGGGCGGCATCGCCGTCACATCGGCCCTGTTGTACCAGCCGTAGCGCGGGCGGCGCCGACCGCCCAGGTCGGCTCCGCGCCTAGCCGACGCTTCCGGGCGCCGCTGACGCGTTCGGCGTCGCCGCGTCGTCGGCGCCGTTCTTCGTCCCGTCCTTCGGCATCTTGCCGCCGAACCACCGACCGACACCCTTCGGTGCAACCTGGATCACGGTCGCGTCGAGCGACCCGTCGGCCCGCTGCTTGCCCGCTGCGCCGACGACGGAGCCGACGGCAATGTCGGACAGGCTCGGCGAGGTGTCGCCCGGAATGCGGTACGTGGTTGAGCCACCGACGTGGATCGTTACCGTGCCGCCGCCGACGCGCTCGATCGTGATCGAGTTCGACGTCTTCGCCGTGACCTTGCCGACGGCGCGCGCCGGCTGGACCTCGACCGTGAGCGCGTCGATCGTGTTGCCGCTGCCCTGCGTCCCCGCGACGCCGACCGTCGAGCCGACCGTCACGTCCGCCTTCGAGCCCGCGGCGCCGCCGACGCGGTAGGTCGTCGACCCACCGACCGTGACCGTCCATGTCGTGCCGTTTCGGGCCTTGACGGTGAAGCCGTCCGGCGAGGTCGCGGTGACCTCACCGACGATCCGCGGGACGACGACCTCGACGGCTGTGATCGAGAAGGAGCCATCCGTGTTACGCGTCTGCTGGAAGCGGATCGTGTCGCCGACCTTGATGTCGCCGAGCGCGATCGTCTGGCCGCCCTTCGTCACCTTCGTCGTGCCGGTGACCGCAATCGTGCGAGTCCAGCCGTCGTCGGTCCTGAGCGCGAGGTTCGAGCCGTCGATCGAGGTGACCTTGATGGCTCCACGGCCGATGTCGCCGAGCCGACCCCGCCCGCGGCCCGCGAACCCGGGCCCGCCGGCGTCCGGCCCACCGAACGGAGCAAGCGGGCCGAACCCGAAGCCACCGCGGTCGCCGCGGAAGCCGTGAGCTCCGGGACCGGGATCCCCCGAAGCGCCGGGCTGGGGATTGGCGCCGGCCGAGGGATCAGGCGACGCGCCGAACGTGAGCGCGGCGCTGACGAGCAGGACTGCGGCGGCTCCCACGACGATCCCGACGCGCATGAACCGTGGCGCGCCGATGGTCCTCGTGAAGGTCGCCTGCTCGGCGGGCGAATCCGGGCTGGTTCGGTCGAACGGATCGGTCATCTGGGTCGTGTCTCCGGTGGCAAGGTGGCGCAGTGGCGGGGTCGGTCGGGCCGACCCCTGATGAGCGAACCATCGGCGCGAATTCTTAAGCGGTCATGAGAAGCGGCCTTGATCGTCTCTGCCGCACGGGCGCATCGTACGGTCGTGTCGAGATTGCTGGCCGATACGCTCGCCATTCCGCGGAGCATTCGCGCAACGCTCGACGCCCGCGACGGGTTCGAAACCGTCGAACGACTGCTTCGCGACGAAGCCGGGGCGCGGGTGGTGCTGACGGGGAATGGTGCCGCCTGGTACGTGGCACTCGGTGCCTCCCTGGCCCTGCTCGAAAGCGCCCCGACGCCGGTGCCCGTCGTCGCGCTGCCCGCCGGGATCCTCGCCGCCGGCGCGATTGCCTGGCGTCCGGATGACGTCCTGCTCGCGGTCTCGACGAGCGGCGAGCTGCGCGATCTCGTCGACGTGCTCGAGAAACCCGGCTCGGGCCCGCGACCGCAGCGGGTCGCGCTCGTCACCGCGTCGCCGGAGTCGACGCTCGCCGGACGCGCGGCAGCCGTATCGGTCACCCGGCTCGCGGATCCCGCGGCCTTCACCCACAGCCAGGCGTACGCCGCGAACCTCGTCGCGCTGCTGGCGATCCTCGCGGCATGGGGCGGCGACGACGACCTCGCCGGCGTCGTCGATTCCGCGGCCGCGGCCGTGGAAGCATCGATCGCCGAGTCCGACGGGTGGCCCGAGTCCACGGGATGGCCGGCGCCCGGAGACGAGCCGCCGCGGATGGCAACGGCATTCGGATCGGGGGCGGGCTGGGCGGCCGCGCTCGAGGCTGCGCTCCTCCTCCGTGAGGTCGCCCGGATACCGGCGGAGGGCGCGGAGACGCGCGAGGCGGCCACGTCGTCGATGTTCTCGCTCGCTGAATCCGACCTGGTCGTCAGCCTCCGGGGCCGCGACGATCCGCTCGCCGCGGAGGCGGAGGAGGTGTGCCGCGGGCTCGGTGCCCGCGTCGTCAGTGCGCCGGGCTGCGGCGCCGGCGATCGCCGCCTGGCACCCCTGCTCGCGTTCCCCGCGAGTGTCCGCCTCTCGATCGCGCTCGCGGCGGCCCAGGGGCTCGATCCCGACGCGCCGGAGACCGCGGCCGCCTACTACCGGACGGCGCGCCGGGCCACGTGACCGGCCCTGCTAGGTGCCCTCGTCGCGGGCGTCACGGTAGTGCACCGAAGGCAGCGATCGGAGGCGCTCCGCGGCTTCCTCCGGCGTGATGTCTCGCTGCGTCTCCGCAAGCAGCTCGTAGCCGGCGATGAACTTGCGCACCGTCGCGGACCGGAGCAGCGGCGGCAGGAGATGCGCATGCAGCTGCCAGTGGTCGTGGCTGTCCGCGTCATAGGGAGCCTGGTGCCAGCCCATCGAATAGGGGAAGGGGTGGCGGAAGAGGTTGTCGCAGCGGACGAGCAGCTCGATGAGGGTCGTGGCGAGCGTGTCGCGCTCGCCGTCGCGGAGGTCCGCCACTCGCTGCACGGGCCGCCTCGCGACGAGCATCGCCTCGAACGGCCAGATCCCCCAGAACGGGGTGAGGACGAGCCAGTCGTCGTTTTCCACGACGACGCGCGGGCCACCGGTCTCCTGTCCGACGTAGTCGAGAAGGAGCGAGCGTCCGTTCGCCTCCAGGTGGCGCCGCTGGGCCGCGTCCTCGCGCGCCGGGATCACGGGGAGCGCCGTTCCGGCCCAGATCTGGCCGTGCGGGTGCGGATTCGACGCGCCCATCGTCTCGCCGCGGTTCTCGAACACCTGGACCCAGCGGTACCGCCCGCCGAGCTCCGTCGACTGATCGGCCCAGACGTCGACGATCCGCCGGACTTCCGGTGGCGCCATGCGCGCGATCGTCAGGTCGTGGCGAGGCGAGAAGCAGACGACGCGGCACGTGCCCTGCTCCCCTTCGGCGCGAAGCAGGCCGTCTGCAAACGTCTCGGTCGACGTGTCCGGGCGAAGCGCCGAGAAGTCGTTCGTGAAGACGAACGTGCCCCCGTAGTCAGGATTCGTGTCGCCGTTGGCACGCTTGTTGCGCGGGCAGAGATAACAGGTCGGGTCGTATGCCGGGAGATCGTCCGGCGGCGTGGTCTCCTCCTGCCCGCTCCACGGCCGCTTGGCGCGGCCGGGAGACACGAGGACCCACTCGTCGAGGAGCGGGTTGTACCGCCGGTGCGGCGACGCGGCGAGGTCGTCGGGGAGGTTCGAGGCAGTCACGGCGCCGCGAGCGTGAGACGAATCGACGGCGCCGTCAACGCGAGGCGAGAGTCCCGGCGACAACGTTGTTCAACGCGTTGGACGGCTGACAGCATGCTGCTCGCGCCGATTGACACGGGACGTTGGTGACGGACACAATCACGGTCCGTCGGTTTGTGGTTCGTCCCGACGCGCGGCGGCCGGGACACCTGGAGGAGGAGAACATGGCCGATTCCGTCACGCCACGCCCGACTACGCCGGGCGCCGCCTCGCGACCGATCACCCGTCGCCGGGTCCTCGGCGGTATCGCCGGGATCGCCGGCCTCGCCGCGGCCCCGAGCCTCATCGCCGCGTGCACCTCAGGTGGCGCCTCGGCGTCACCCGCCGCGAGCAGCGGCGGAGGCGCGTCCCCGTCGACATCGAGTGGCGGCGCGTCCGCGAGCGCGGCCGCGGGCGGTTCATTGACCCTGGGTTCGAACTACTCCAACGCCGACACGGACACGAAGGCGATGCAGGCCGTCGTCGACGCGTTCACGAAGAAGTCGAACATCCAGGTCAAGGTCAACACCGTCAGCCACAACGACTTCCAGACCCAGATCAGTAGCTACCTGCAGGGGACGCCGGACGACGTCTTCACGTGGTTCGCGGGTTACCGCATGCGGACCTACGCCAACCAGGGGCTCGCGGGAGACGTCAGCGACATCTGGGGGAAGATCGGCAGCAACTACTCCGATGCGTTCAAGAACGCGTCGACGGGCGACGACGGGAAGCAGTACTTCATCCCGTTCTACAACTACCCGTGGGTCGTCGTGTACCGCAAGAGCGTGTTCGCGGACAAGAGCTACGAAGTCCCGAAGACGTGGGCCGAGTTCAAGGCCCTCGGCGACAAGGCCAAGACGGACGGCCTCGTCCCGCTGGCGTTTGCGGACAAGGACGGCTGGCCCGCGATGGGCACGTTCGACATCCTCAACATGCGGCTCAACGGCTACAAGTTCCACGTCGATCTCATGGCCGGCAAGGAAAAGTGGGCCGACCCGAAGGTCAAGCAGGTCTTCGACACGTGGAAGGAGCTCATCCCGTATCAGCAGACGGGCGCGCTCGGGCGGACGTGGCAGCAGGCCGCCGACGGCGTCGTCAAGAAGACGTCGGCGATGTATTTCCTCGGCACCTTCGCCGGCCAGCAGGCGACCAAGAAGGAGGATCACGACGATCTCGACTTCTTCCCGTTCCCGACGCTCGGCACGCAGTTCGACACGGAGCTCGGGATCGACGCGCCGATCGACGGCTTCATGCTCAGCGCCAAGGCGAAGAACGTCGACACCGGCAAGGCCTTCCTCGAGTACCTCGCGACTGGCGAAGCGCAGAAGGTCTTCCAGGACGTCAACCCGAACGGCGTCGCCGCCGCGAAGGACACGGACACGAGCAACTACGACGCGTTCCAGAAGAAGTCCGCGGAGATCATCGGCGCGTCCGGCGCGATCGCCCAGTTCCTCGACCGCGATACGAAGCCCGAGTTCGCCGACGAGATGATCAAGAAGCTCCAGGCGTTCTTGACGGATCCGGCTCAGGATCTCGGCAAGTTCACCGAGTCGATCCAGAAGTTCTGGGACTCGCTCACCTAGCGTCCACGCGTTCCGACGAGGTGCCCGCACCCACGTGAGCGGTACGCCCGTTCCCGTACCCACGGGTGTCAGTGCCGCCCCATCGACCGCCGTCGGTGGGGCGGTCAAGACTCGCCGCCGCAGGCGCTACAGCCTGTTGTCGCGCCGCGACAAGCTCGTCCTCGCGGTGATGGTCGGTGTCCCGGCCTTCATCCACATCTTCCTCGTCTGGGTCCCGACGATCTCATCCGTGCTGCTCTCGTTCACGACGTGGAACGGGATCGGCGGGCTCGACAAGATCAAGTGGGTCGGGCTGAAGAACTACGACACCCTCGTCAACGTGTACGACGCCTTCTGGCCGGCGGTTGCCCACAACCTGATCTGGCTCGGCGTGTTCCTCTTCATTGCCACGCCGCTCGGGATGTTCCTCGCCGTCCTGCTCGACAAGAACATCCGGGGCTCGCGCATCTACCAGAGCGCCCTGTACGTGCCGGTCGTGCTGTCGCTGGCGATCGTCGGGTTCATCTGGGAGCTGCAATACGCCAACGAGCAGGGCTTCATCAACAACGTTCTCGGGACGACGCGCGAGAGCAACCTGATCGACTGGCTCGGCGACAAGAGCATCAACCTGTGGGCCGTGCTCGTCGCCGCGAGCTGGCGCCACGTCGGCTACATCATGGTGCTGTATCTGGCGGGGCTGAAGAGCGTCGATCCCACGTTGCGGGAGGCGGCGTCGATCGACGGCGCGAACGAGCGGCAGACCTTCTTCCGGGTCATCTTCCCGGTCCTCCTGCCCATCAACATCATCATCCTGGTCGTAACGGTGATCGAGTCGCTGCGAGCGTTCGACCTCGTCTACGTCATCAACCGGGGCCGCAACGGTCTTGAGCTGCTGTCCGTCCTCGTGACCCAGAACATCGTCGGCGAGTCGCAGCGGATCGGGTTCGGCTCGGCGATCGCCGTGATCCTGCTCTCCATCTCCGTGGTGCCGATCGTCATCTACCTCACGCGGACCTTCCGCGGAGACCGGCTGTGACCGCCCTCGCGCGGCCCGCTGCCCGCGCCGTCGCGGAGCGCCCTTCCAGGAGACCCTACCGGCGGTTCCTTCTCCACGGCTTCCTCATCGCGATCTGCGCGCTCTGGCTGTTCCCGCTCGTGTGGGCCGTCTACACGTCGCTTCGCCCGTATTCGGAGACCTCGAAGTACGGCTACGTGTCGATCGGCGGGTCGTACAACCTGGACAACTTCGCTCACGCCTGGACGAACGCGGAGCTGCCGAAGTACTACCTGAACACGTTCATGGTCGTGGTGCCGGGCGTGATCATCGTGCTGCTCCTCGCGTCGATGGTCGCGTTCGCGGTCTCGAAGTTCAGCTTCCGCTTCAACATCGCGCTGCTGATGTTGTTCACCGCAGGGAATCTGCTGCCGCAGCAGGTCATCATCACGCCGCTCTACCGGCTCTTCCTCCTGCTGCCCCTGCCGGGTCTCGCGACACTCCCGGGCTATGGCCAGTTTCCGAGCGACAACGGCGTGTTCTACGACCAGTACGTCGGCGTCATCGCCATCCACGTCGCCTTCCAGCTCGGCTTCTGCACGTTCGTGTTGAGCAACTTCATGCGGACCATCCCGAAGGAGCTGACCGAGGCGGCGCTCGTCGACGGCGCAGGCGTGTTCCGCGTCTTCTGGAACGTCATCCTGCCCCTCTGCCGCGCCCCGCTGGCAGCTCTCGCGACGCTGGAGTTCACCTGGCAGTACAACGACTTCTTCTGGGCGCTGCTGCTCATGCGGACGGGCGCCAAGCTGCCGATCACGTCGGCGCTCAACAACCTGGGTGGCCAGTTTTTCACCGACAACAACCTCGTCGCGGCGGGCTCGCTGCTCGTCGCACTGCCGACGCTGTTCGTCTACTTCGTGCTCCAGCGGCACTTCATCAGCGGCCTGACGCTCGGCTCGACGAAGGGGTAGGGGACCAGGCGCCCCGGGTCAGGCGCCGTCGGCCGGCGAGTTCCATCGCTCCACGACCGGCGTCTCGCGCTCCCAGCCCAACACCGAAACGGTCGCCGTCGCGAGCGCGAACCGGCGGCCTTCGGTCGGCGGCAGGTCGAGCCACCGGGCGGCGAGCACGCGGAGGACGTGGCCGTGCGCGAACAGCGCGACGTTGCCGGCCGCGCCGCGGACGCGGGCGATCACCCGGTCGACGCGTGCGGCGACCTCGT
Source organism: Candidatus Limnocylindrales bacterium (assembly GCA_035264845.1). Lineage (GTDB taxonomy): Bacteria > Chloroflexota > Limnocylindria > Limnocylindrales > CSP1-4 > JACDAV01. The sequence goes on from DATFPL010000224.1 coordinate 11,373, forward strand.
CGGCCGTCTCCCCATCGACGACCCGGTGCGTCCACACGGTCCAGCCCGGGACCGATTCGCGGATCTGCTGTGTCGTCAGCCCTTCGTACGCACCGTAGTGCCACTCGCGCAGGTCCGGCTCGATGACAACGTCGGGATAGCCGGCAAGGCGCGCCGTGTCGAGCGCCCTCGACAGGGGGCTGCACAGGACGATTGCGAACCGCCGCCGGCCGAGCCGCTCGCTCAGGCGTCGCGCCTGCGCGCGACCCTCGTCGATCAGGGGAACATCCGTGCGGCCGGTGTGCCGTCCCGACGCCGACCACTCCGTCGCGCCGTGGCGGATGAGCCACGCCTGTGGTCGGGTGTCCTCCTCGACCTCGATGGGCTTCGTCACGCGCGGAGTGTAAGCGCGCTCCGCGTCAGTCCTGGCGCGGGACGTCGATCACGCAGAAGCGGTTGCCCTCGGGGTCCGCGAGGATGACGTAGTCGGCGTCCGCCGGCCGCCCGTCCCAATGGACCTCGGTCGCGCCGAGCCCGACCAGGCGCTTGACCTCGGCTGCCTGGTCCTCGGCGTAGAGGTCGACGTGGATCCGCGGCGGGATCGCGAGGGTCGAGTGGTGGGCGTCGAGCGAGACGTTCGGACCGTTGCCGTCCTTCGGCCGGAGCAGGATGAAGTCGTCGCTGTCGTCGGGCCGCCGGATGTAGCCCAGCGCGGCCTCCCAGAAGGCGGCCTGTCGCTCGAGGTCATCGACGCGGATGACGATGGACCCTACGCGAAGGCTCACCGAGCGTAGATCGGCACGCGGCATCGCCGCGACGACGCAGAGCTCGAAACGTTGCGAATCACGGGTTCGTGGAATGCGCACCGGTGAGGTTTGGCCGCTGGATCGATCAACTCTAGCGTCGAGACCATTGGAGGTAGGGCGTGCGAAGCGATCGTCGTAGCCATGTTGCTGTCGCTCGATGGGGTTGCGGAGGCCGCGAATACGTGCTTCATTCGCTTCCATCACGGCGTGCTGGCGCTGTGACGCGACCGTTACGGCATGGCGACGGGACAGAGACCGGCACCGGTGACACTGCGGGTAACAGGCCGTAACGGAGAAACGCAATGACATCGCCCCGACCCTCGCTCAGCCCCATCCTCACCGTCGTCGTCGCCGGTGCGATATCGCTCGGCGGGTGCACATCCGGCGCCCCGGCGACGAGCGCGACCCAATTGCCACTTCCGGCGTCGGCGGCGCCGTTGCCCACGACCGCCGCGGAGCCGGAAAACGCATCTCCCGCGAGTTCAGTGCAGCCGGCACCCCCGACCACCGAGCCGAGCGCCGGGGTGGTCGAGTACCGCGAGACATATGCGTGGGCCGTTCCATCCCGGCCGGTGACGATCCGGCACACCGTGAACGCGCCAATCGCGCCGCCGCCGGCCCTCCCGCTGCCGGCCCTGGTCGCCGTCTATACCGGGGATCACCCGGAGTATCAGCGGATCTCGTTCTACTTCCGGGGCGCGTTCCCCGAGTACACCTTCCAGTACGTGCAATCGATCACCGCCGACGGCAGCGGCGAGGCGATCCCGCTGGAGGGCAACGGCTTCGTGCAGATTGTGTTCGTCGGCGCGCAGGCGCACGACGACGCGGGCCATTCGACGATCAAGGCGACGCCGACGAACCCGATCGGGGACCGCAACCTGAGGAGCTATGCCGATGCCGGCGATTTCGAAGGCCACGTGAGCTACGGGCTTGGGATCCAGACCGCGCCGGACAGCGACCAGGTGCTACCGATCCGCGCCGGGGAGCTCCGGAAGGCCGACGGAGCGGGCGGCTTCTACTACGTCGTCCACTTCGACGTGATGGCCGGCTAGGACAGACGACGAGCTCGCGCTTGATCGGTCAACCACGGGCGTCGAGACCAATACGAGCGTTCCCGACGCCGTTCGAAGCAGCATCGGAGAGCCGCCATGGCACGCATCAAGCGCTTCGACCACGTCGGAATCACGGTCGCGGGTCTCGACACCGCGGTGGCGTTCTTCGTGGGGCTCGGGTTCGAGATCGAGGGCCGGATGCCGATGGAGGGCGAATTCGTCGACACCGTGATTGGCATCCCGAACTCCCGGAGCGAGATCGTGATGCTGCGTCCGCCCGACGGAGGGACGAGGCTCGAGCTATCGAGCTTCAGCCAGCCGAACCACCAGCCGGGATCGCCCAACGCCATGTCCACGGAACTGGGATTGCGCAACGTCATGTTCGAGGTGGACGACCTCGACGCGGTCGTCGACGGGCTGGCCGCGGACGGCTACGGGCTCGTTGGTGGCATCGGTCAGTACGAGCAGATGTGGCGCATGGCGTATGTGCGCGGACCGGAGGGAATCATCGTCGCCCTGGCCGAGCGAATCGACCAGTAGCTCACTGCGCGTACTGCAGCGGCGTAGCGACGAAGTCGGCCCGCAGCTTCACCCCGGTCGAGTTGTTCGGGCAGCAGCCGTTCGGGACGTCAGAGAGCAAGTCCGGGCAGGAGATCCACCCACACCTCGTCGGGCGAGAGGTCATCGGGGGGAACCTGTGAATCGACGAACACCAGGACGCTGTTAAGGCCAGCATGCGCCGGCACGACGGTGTCCGTGTCAGCGTCACCGACGGTGAACTCACCCGTTGGCGCGTTGATGACACCTCGAAAGACCTCCCGGCGGCTTCCGCTGCTCGGCGTCGGTTCGTCGAGCAGCGTGACGATGACCTCCGCTTCGGCGAACTTCAGGACCTCCCCGTCGTAGTCATCCGAGTCCTGCGCGTGCCGAACGAGAATGATGACGGCGTTCTCGTTCGCCGACACGAGTCGCTCG
>DATFPL010000225.1:0-3570 GCA_035264845.1 Candidatus Limnocylindrales bacterium
CCCCGGCCGAGTCGGTGCCCGCGGAGCCCGCTCTGGCGGCTCCGGAGCCTGAGGCGCACGAGGCTTCTGACATCTCCGCGCCCGCGGTTGTCGCGCGACCCGTGCCGTGGGACGCGATCGTCGTTGGCGGCGGCCACAACGCGGTTGTCGCCGCCGCGTACATGGCGCGAGCCGGGATCCGGACGCTCGTCCTCGAGCGACGTGATCGGATCGGCGGCGCCGCGACGACGTCCGAGCTCGCGCCAGGCTTCCGCGTCCCGACGCTCGCCCACACCGTCGGGCGGATGCGCTCATCGGTCGTCCGGGATCTCGAGCTCACGTCTCACGGCCTGACGCTCATCGCGCCGGAAGTTCGCGTCTTCGCCCCGCAGCCCGGCAAGCGTGCCGTGACGCTGTGGGCGGACGACGCGAGGACGGTCGCCGGGCTCCGCGCGTGGTCGTCGCGCGACGCCGACCGGTACGTGGCGTTCGACGGACTCGTCCGGTCGCTCGGGCGGTTCCTCGGCGAAATCGCGAGCGTCACGCCCCCGGATATCCACTCCCCGGGGATCGGGGACGCACTCGCCGGGCTGAAGCTCGGCAGGCAGTTCCGCGGCCTCGGCCGTCAGGACGCGCGGACGATCACCCGCGTCCTGCCGATGGCCGTCGCGGACTTCGTGGCCGAAGCCTTCGAGACCGATGCGGTCCAGGCCGCGATCGCGTGGCGCGGCGTCCAGTACTGCTCGCTGGGACCGTGGTCCGCCGGCACGACCGCGGTCCTGCTCGCCGACTCGGCGGGCAACGATGGGGGAGCGGCCGGGCAGACCGTCTTCGCGCGCGGCGGCCCCGGCGAGCTCGCCTGGGCGCTCGAAGCTGCCGCTCTCGGCGCGGGCGTCGAGTTCCGGACCGGCGCCGACGTGACCGCCATCACGTCACGCGATGGCCGCGTGACGGGTGTCGCGCTCGCGTCCGGCGACGAGATCCACGCACCCATCGTCGTCTCCGGGCTCGACCCGAAGCGAACGCTCGTCGGGCTGCTCGACCCGGTCGCGCTGGGCCCCAGCCTCGGCTGGCGGGCCGGCAACATCCGAACGCCGGGTGTCGTCGCGAAGGTCAACCTCGCCCTTCGGCGGCTGCCGAAATTCTCGGCCGCAGATGACGAGTCCCAGCTCGCGGGGCGGATCGTCGTCGCGCCCGGGATCGACGCGATGGAGCGTGCCTTCGACGCGACGAAATACGGTCGGCTGAGCGAGCGGCCGATCCTCGAGGCGACGATTCCGTCGCTTGCCGACCCGTCGCTCGTGTCCGGCGCGAAGGCTGGTAGTCACGTCATGAGCGTCGTTCTCCAGTACGCGCCGTACCGGCTCCGGGACGGACAGTGGGACGACGGCGCGCGCGACGCGCTCGGCGACCTCGCGATCCGGACGCTCGAGACGGTCGCGCCCGGGCTCGGCAAGCTCGTCGTGGCGCGCGAGGTGCTGACGCCGCTCGATCTGGAGCGGGAGTACGGGCTGACCGGCGGCCATCCGCTCCACGCCGAGCCGGGGCTCGACCAGTTTTTTCTGTGGCGGCCGCTGCTCGGGCACGCGCGGTATCGGATGCCGCTCGAGGGGCTGTATCTCGCGGGGTCGGGCGCACATCCGGGCGGCGGCCTGACCGGCGGCCCTGGGCAGAACGCGGCGCGCGAGATCGTCGCGGATTGGAAGAAGCGTCCGAAGCGCCGATAGGCCAGCCGGCATCCGCGACTCGCGCTGGCCTCAGGCAGGTGCGCCCTGTGTCGCTGGGCGGAATGCCGGTCGCCAGGTTCGACGCCCCAACTGGCGTAGCCCGTCGAGCCACGACGACTTCGGCTGCGGCGCAATCGCGCTCCTCGGCACCGACCGTCCGTGCCACGGGAGGCAGCGCGTCGGAGTGACGATGACCGGCTGGGAGTAGGTCGCGACGTACTCCGCGGCGTCGAGTCCCATCGCCGCCATCTGCGCGCGGTACTTCTCGAGGTGGCCCGCGGGGATCAGCTCGGCGGTCGTCCCGTCGGGGATCTCGGCGACCCCGTCGGCCATCCCGACGTCGAAGTCGTCCTCCGGGTCGCCGATCGCGAACATCACCTTTTGGTTTTCGCGCAGGTTCCGAACCTTGACCGCGCCGGGCTTGCTGGCGATGAACAGCCGGTGCCCGTCCCAGCTGAACCAGATCGGGACGAGGTGCGGGGAGCCGTCGGGCCGGACCGTGCTCAGCCACACGACGTCCGCCTGATGAAGGAGACGATCGACGCGTGCGGCTGGATCGAGGACCTGCGGCGCAACCATGGCCGAAGGATGGTCCCGGTGGCTCCCGGCGCCAGCGGCCCGCAGTCGGCAGCAGGCATGGACATCCGTCGATGGGGCAGCGGGCGGCGCCGCCGCGGCGGGCGCGGCGATGTTCGGCTCGCGCCGCTACCCTGAGCGCGGTGAGTCGCCCCCGCGGCGGCCTCGGCCACGAGTGGTGGCGCGAGGGCGTCCTCTATCAGATCTACCCGCGCAGCTACCAGGATTCGAACGGCGACGGCGTCGGCGACCTGAAGGGCATCACGGCCCGCCTCGACCATCTCGCGGGGACCGACGAGTCGCTCGGGATCGACGGCATCTGGATCTCGCCGTTCTCGCGGTCGCCGATGGCCGACTTCGGCTACGACGTGTCTGACTACTGCGACGTCGATCCGCAGTTCGGGACCCTCGCCGACTTCGACGAGCTGCTCGCGGCGGCGCACGAGCGGGGGATCCGGGTCATCGTCGACCTCGTCCCGAACCACACGTCCGATCAGCACCCATGGTTCGTCGAGTCACGCTCGAGCCGGGCGAACGCCAAACGCGACTGGTATGTCTGGGCAGACCCGAAGCCGGATGGATCGCCACCGAACGACTGGCGATCGGTGTTCAGTCGGGTGAGGAAGGAGGCGTGGACGCTCGACGCGAAGACGGGCCAGTACTACCTCCACTCATTCCTGCCGCAGCAGCCGGACCTCAACTGGTGGAATCCGGAAGTCCGAGCGGCATTCGACGGAATCCTGCGGTTCTGGCTGGACCGTGGCGCGGACGGATTCCGGATCGACGTCGCGCATCGGACCGTCAAGCCGAAAGACATCTCGGCGGGGTTCAAGGCCGAGAACCCGCGCGGCGTGCTCGACCACACGCCGCCGGCCGACGAGCCCGAGCTGCACGCGCTGCTGCGGTCGTGGCGGCGGCTCGTCGACGAGTACGACGACCGGATGACGGTCGGGGAGTGCGTCGTCCTCGACCCCGACAAGCTCGTCCAGTTCTACGGCGCGAACAACGACGAGCTCCACATGGCGTTCAACTTCTCGTTCCTCCGCGCGCCGTGGTCGGCTGACGCGTTTCGCGAGCGCGCCGCGACGTTCGAGCGGTTGCTGCCGACGGGCGCGCAGCCGGACTACACGCTGTCGAACCACGACAACCCGCGGGCCCTGTCGCGGTACATGCCGGAAGGCGACGTCATCCGCGCCCGGCTCCGGGCCCGACTCGCGGCGATGATGCTGCTGACGCTCCGCGGGACGCCGTTCATCTACTACGGCGAGGAGATCGGGATGTCCGATGC
>DATFPL010000226.1:0-3589 GCA_035264845.1 Candidatus Limnocylindrales bacterium
TCGTCAGCGATGCGCTCGCGCTCGCGGGGACCGGCGACGGCCGGATCACGATCGCCGGGCTCGAGATCGAGGTGCGCGGCGAGCGGTGCTCGATCGTCGGCAGCGGCACGCTCGCCGGTTCGGTCATCGCGCTCGACACGGCGGTCCGGAATCTCGTCCGCAACGGGGCGGCACTACCGGCCGCGGTGGCGGCGGCGACGCGGAATCCCCTCGCGATGCTCGGCGTCGAGGACCGCGGACGCCTTGCAGTCGGTCAGCGGGCGGATCTCGCCGAGCTGTCCGACAACCTGGCCGTCCGCCGTGTCATGCGCGCCGGGGTCTGGACGTGAACGTCCGCCGCTGACAACGTTTCCGCGGCGTTCTCGGCGCCGTTATCCGCCCGGCTTCGTCGCGGTCGCGGCGGCTTCGGACCTGGGCGTCCCGTTGTTCTCCGCGGCGGCCTTGCGCGCCTTGTCCCAGTCCGACCGGAACGTCGCGATCCCCTTGTCGGTGAGCGGATGGCGGACCATCTGCTGGAGGACCTTCATCGGCAGCGTTGCGATGTGGGCGCCCGCGAGCGCGGACTGCGTCACGTGGAGCGGGTGGCGAATCGACGCGGACAGGATCTCCGCCTCGATCTCGTGGATGGCGAAGATCTCCGCCAGCTCGCGGATGACGATCATGCCGTCCTGGTTGATGTCGTCGAGGCGGCCCACGAACGGCGAGATCAGGCTGGCGCCCGCCTTCGCCGCGAGGAGCCCCTGGTTGGCCGTGAAGATGAGCGTGCAGTTCGTCTTGATGCCCTCGTCGGCGAAGCGGCTCATCGCCTCCAGGCCTTCCTCGCTCATCGGGACCTTGACGACGATGTTCGGAGCGAGCTTGGCGAACGCGCGGCCCTCCCGGAGCATGCCGTCGACATCCTCCGCGACGACCTCCGCCGAGACGGGGCCGCTCGTGATCCGACAGATCTCCTGGAGGATCTCCTCGTAGCTGCCGCCAACCTTGGCGTACAGGCTCGGGTTCGTCGTGACGCCGTCGAGGATCCCCCACCGAGCGGCAGTGCGGATCTCTTCAATGTCCGCGGTGTCGAGGAAGATCTTCATGTCTCGTGCTCCAGGTGGCGAGGGGCCGGGCGCCGATCTTACGTGAGAATCGGCCTCGTTCGGTCTACTGGTCGTCGCGATCCGGCGACCCGGTGTGTCAGCGGGCTATCGCGGCGTGGCGAACGGCGGCCGCCACCGCGCGGCGCGCGTCAGGAGGGGCGGGCCGCCTCGGGCTGGGGTGTCGCGCCGGACGTATCGCGGGCGTCGCGGGCGATGGCGTCCGAGGGCGCGGCCAGCACGGGGTCGACACCGTCGCGCAGGGCCAGCGCGGTCGCGACGAACCCGTCGAAGAGCGGGTGGGGGCGCTCCGGTCGCGACTTGAACTCCGGATGGAACTGCGACGCGACGAACCAGGGGTGGTCCTTGAGCTCGACGATCTCGACGAGGCGGCCGTCGGGCGACTGGCCCGACAGAAGCATCCCGGCGCCCTCGAGGGTCTGGCGGTAGCGGTTGTTCACCTCGAACCGGTGGCGGTGCCGCTCGTAGATGACCTCCTGGCCGTACACCGCGGCTGCCTTCGAGCCCGGTGTGAGGCGCGCCGGGTAGAGCCCAAGCCGCATCGTGCCGCCCTTGTCCTCGAGCTCGCGCTGGTCGGGCATGAAGTCGATGACCGGGTTGTCCGTGAACATGTCGAACTCCGTCGAGTTCGCGTCGCTGGTCCCGATCACCTGCCGCGAGAACTCGATGACGGCGCACTGGAGCCCGAGGCAAAGGCCCAGGTACGGGACCTTGTGGTCGCGTGCGTAGTGCGCCGCAAGGACCTTCCCCTCGATGCCGCGATGCCCGAACCCCCCGGGGACGAGGATCCCGGCCGCGCCGTCGAGCCGCTCGTGGAGGTTGTCCTTCGTCAGCGCCTCCGAATCGACCCACCGGATCTTCGCGTCGACCTCGTGGGCCCATGCCGCGTGGCGGAGCGCCTCCGTGACGGACAGGTACGCGTCCGGCAACTCGATGTACTTGCCGACGAGCGCGATCTCCAGTGTGGGCTTGGGGCGCTTGATGCGATCGACCATGGCCCGCCACGACGCGAGGTCCGGCTGGGCGGCGGGATCGCCGAGCCCCAGCTCGCGGACGACGAGTCGCCCCAGGCCCGCGGCCTCGAACATGAGCGGGACTTCGTAGATCGTGTCGGCCGTCTCGGCGGGGATGACGGCTTCGGTCGAGACGTCGGTGAACAGCGCGATCTTCTCGCGGATCTCGTCCGGCACCGGATGGTCGGAGCGAAGGACGATGACGTCGGGCTGGATGCCGATCGCCCGGAGCTCGCGGACCGAATGCTGGGTCGGCTTCGTCTTCAGCTCACCCGTCGCGGCGAGCGCCGGCAGCAGCGTGACGTGGACGTACAGGACGTTCGCCCGGCCGACATCCTTCCGCATCTGCCGGATCGCCTCGAGGAACGGGAGGCTCTCGATGTCGCCGACCGTGCCGCCGACCTCGACGATGACGACGTCCGGATCGCCCTGCCGCGCGACGCGCGCGATCCGTTCCTTGATCTCGTTCGTGATGTGGGGGATGACCTGGACCGTCCCGCCGAGGTAGTCGCCGCGGCGCTCCTTGGCGATGACCGCCTGGTAGATCCGGCCCGTGGTGACGTTGCTGAGCTGGGTCAGGTTCTCGTCGATGAACCGCTCGTAATGGCCCAGGTCGAGGTCCGTCTCGGCGCCGTCATCGGTGACGAAGACCTCGCCGTGCTGGTACGGCGACATCGTCCCGGGATCGACGTTGATGTACGGGTCGAGCTTGAGGATCGAGACGCGGAGTCCGCGTGACTTGAGGATCCGGCCGACGCTGGCGGCGGTGATGCCTTTGCCGAGAGAGGAGGTGACGCCTCCGGTCACAAAGACATACTTCGCCATGGGTGGGACCTCCGGGGGTTTTTCTGATGCTATCGGAAAGTCCCAGGGGCGGCAAGTTCGTGCCGCCGCGGACGACAGCGACGCGACCAGCCCGCGAGTCGCCGTCCACGCGGGGAGGCCGGGGCTCCCCCTGTGGTGCCCCGGCCTCCGGGCGGCGGGTCCTGCTCGGGCGATCAGCCCTCCCTGCCGCCGCCTGCTGAGACGTGCCGTCGTGTGCTGCGGCGACAGTCGCCCTCCGGAATGGCGTGTCCCGTTACGACTACCCGCCGAATCCTTGCGATGACATCGCACTGCCGTCGCGGCGTGGCGGCGTCAGCCCGGGACCACGCCCTCGCTGCCGGTGGTCGCGTCGGGCCGGCCGGCGGGTCCGGGAGGGTCCCAGCGTCCCTCGCCCCAGACCTCGGGTCCGCAGAAGAACCGCCGAGCGAGCGGCGCGGGTGCGGCCGCCGGGTCCACGCGCCATCGGTCGACCAGATCGGCGAGCCATGCGTCGATGTCGGCGAACTCCGACCACGCTCGGTACGGCCAGCCGTTCTCGATGCACAGTGTCACGAGCGCGCGCTTCGCGAAGACGACGTCGCTGTAGCCCGCGGCATAGCGGTCGCTCTCGCCGTCGCCGACGAAGACAACCGCCCGGCCCGCGGCCTTGTG
>DATFPL010000227.1:0-9099 GCA_035264845.1 Candidatus Limnocylindrales bacterium
ACGCCTCGCGACGGGATCGCCGGGATCGAATGCCTCGACGAAGGCGCCGTCGTGCGGGTCGCGGAGCGGCTCTGCGCTGTCGGCCTCTCCGTGGTGTCTGGCGCTCCCGCGACGCCCGGGGACCTCGCCGCCGTCCGCTCGAGCTGGCTCCGGCGCCTCTCGGCGGATCCGACGCGCGCGGTGTGGCGGATCGAGCTCGCGCGCGGCTCCCGCGACTCCCGCGAGTCGGGCTAGCCCTCGCCTCCGACCGGCTCCCCGATCAGCCCGACGATCGCCGAGATCAGGTCGGCGGGGCGGTACGGCTTGGCGAGGAAGGCGTCGGCGCCAGAGCGGACCGCCGCCTCTCGCTCCGTCGGCAGGACGCTCGCGGTGAGGATGAGCACGTGCGGACGCCCCTCGCCCTGCTGTCGAAGCTCGCGCGCGAGATCGAGCCCGTTGCCATCAGGGAGTCGCACGTCGAGCAGGACGATCGACACGCGCTCCGCGGCGAGGACCGTCCGGGCCTCCCGGAGGTCGACTGCCTCGATGAGGCGCACTGACCGCAACCGGGCGTCGGTCGCGCGCGAGAGCACGGCCCTCGCGAGCGCCCGGTTCGGTGCCTCGTCCTCGACGACGAGGACGGTCAGGTCTGCCGCTGCGTCAGGCATCCGGGACGGGCTCGATCGTCGCAGGCTGCCGAACGGCCCGACCCAGCCATTGGCGCAACCCGTCGCGGCCACCCGTGCCCTTCGTGACGATCCCGAGGATGTTGCCGTTGAGCTTCGCCTTGTCGGCCGCCGTGAGGTCGTGCCCGGTGTAGACCAGGATCGGGATCTGTGACGTGCGGGGGTTGTCCTTGAGCGCGGCGATCACCTGGAAGCCGTCGACGTCGGGCATGACGAGATCGCAGACGACGAGGTCGAACCGCGATTGCGCGACCGCGTCGAGTGCCTCGCGGCCGCCCGGCGCGCCATGGACCGCGAATCCCTCGGGCTCGAGGGCGGCCCTGATGAGCGCAAGCGACGCAGGCTCGTCGTCGACGGCGAGCACGCGAACCGCTGCCCCACGGCGCGCGGGCGGCGCGAAGCGCTCGAGCGTCTCGAGGAGCGCCGGCCGTTGGATCGGCTTGACGAGGTAGTCGGCGGCCCCGAGCGCGAGCCCGATCTCGCGCTCGTCGACGACAGTGACGATGATCACGGGTACGTCGCGTAGCGCCGCGTCCGCCTTCAGGCGCCGCAGCGTCTCCCAGCCGTCCATTCCGGGCAGGAGGACGTCGAGGACAATTGCGGCCGGCTTGCGCGCAGCGGCCATGGCGAGGCCCGCTTCGGCATCGGGCGCGACGCGGACGGAATACCCGGCCGGCTCGAGGTACTCCCGCAGCAGCCGCACGGCGCTGACGTCGTCCTCGACGACGAGCACGTCCCCGACGGCGTCGACGTCTCTCCGCAGCGGCGCGTGACCGTCCGTCGCCGCTCGCGATCGTTGTCCGCCGCCGGGCAGCACGACGGTGAACCGGCTGCCCGTTCCACGCGCCGACTCGAGCTCGACGCGACCGCCGTGCGCCTCCGCGAGCCGCTTCGTCAGGGCGAGCCCGAGACCGGTCCCGGGCTGTCGCTCGGACGGGTCGCCGACCTGCCTGAACTCCTCGAACACCGCGGCCTGGTCGCCAGGCGCGATGCCGACACCGGTGTCGACGACGGACACGCGGACGTTGCCGTCCGTCGCGGCCGCTTCGACGCGGACCGTTCCACCGTCGGGCGTGTACTTGATTGCGTTCGACAGCAGGTTGTAGAGGATCTGACGAAAGCGGCCGCGGTCCGCGACGAGCTGGAGCTCGACAGGTGCCGCGTCCAGACGAATGTGCTTCCGCTCGGCGAGCGGCCGGAGGCCGTTGATCGACTCGCCGACCGCGGACGCGAGATCGAACGGCTCGAGCCGCAGGTCGAGCCGCCCCGCCTCGACCTTGGCGAGGTCGAGAACATCGTTGATGAGCGTCAGGAGATGCTCGCCGCCGCGGTGGACGTGCTCGATCCAGTCGATCGGCACCGCGACGGAGTCGCCGACGCGGGGCTCCTGTCGCATCAGGTCGCTGAAGCCGAGGATCGCGCTCAGCGGGGTGCGCAGCTCGTGGCTCATCGACGCCAGGAAGTCGCTCTTCGCCTCGCTCGCGGAGCGGAGCGCCTCGACGCTCGCCGCGAGGCGCGCCGAGAGCGCCTCCTGCTCCGCGCCGAGAAGCCGCCGCTCTGCGATCACCGCAGTCTGCGAGCCGAGCGACTCGAGGAGGACGTGGTCGGACGCCTGGAAGAGCGTGCGGTGGGTCGACAGGATCGCCAGCGCGGCGATGGCGTCCGCACCGTGAAACGCGACCCGGACGACCCGGATGAAGCGCGCGTCGACGATCGTGGCGAGCCGTTCCGCGAGCGGCCCGGCAGCCTCGGGCGAACGCGCCGGGCGTCGGTCGGCGATCGCGAGCAGCGCGTCGAGATCGGCGCGCGCGATCGGCAGCTTCTCGAGCGCGGCGGCGTCGAACCGCGCCGCAGCGAGGATCTCGGCGCCGCTGTCGCCAAGTGGCGCGACGACGACGGCGTGGCCGTCGAACATCGCCGCTGCCATCTCGGCGTAGTGGCGCCAGATCCCGGTGACGGGGCCGCCGGCGTCCGCGATGAGCTTCGGCGTGTAGGCGACCGCGGTCCCTGCCTGCCACACGCGCTGGACGGCGTCCGGCGGGACGAACGCGACGAGGTATCCGAGGGCTGCCACGAGCGCGAGCGCGGCCGCTTCGGACGACGTTTCCTGGCCGGGGCTTCGGTTCGAGAAGGTGGCCAGGATCGCCGTTGCGAACAGCGCCGTCGACACGGCCGCGACGGTCAGCCGCGCTCGAACCGGACCGCGCCGGCGACGAGCGGCGAGGAGGAGGTAGATCGCCGCGAGGAGCTCGATTCCGGCGAACACGCTGAGGGCGACCACCGCGAGGGCCGCCGACGCCGGCCGGATTGCGAACAGCGGGACGGCCGTCCCGACGACGGCGACGAGCGACGCGGCCTGGACCCAGGGCGGCACGCGCCGGACCAGCGACACGAGATGCAGGGTGAAGACGGGCTGCAGGAAGAACAGGAAAACGGCGGGGATGACGAGCGCGCGCGGCGGATCCGCGACGAACCGCCCAATGAGGCTCACCACGAAGAGCGCCGTGACAGCGCTGAACGTGAGCGTGACGGCGCGGCTGACAGGGTCGCGGCGCTGGATGTACTGGGCGAGCGTGGCCGCGAACAGGACGACGAACAGCAGCTCGATGAACAGGACGAAGAGGTCCATGCCGGCGCGAGTATGCGGTATCGCGCCCGCGGCCCGAGCCGCCCCGCGCCGCTACCATGCGCCGGTGACCGCCCTGATCCTCGACGTCGACACCGGGATCGACGACGCGATGGCGCTTCTCTACGCGTGCGCGTCGCCGGACACCGAGGTCGTCGCGGTGACGTGCGTCGCCGGCAACGTCGACGCGCGACAGGTCGCCGAGAACACGCTGGCCGTCCTCGAGCTGAGCGGGCGCGGCGACGTGGAGGTCGCCCTGGGGCGCGAGGTGCCGCTCGTCCGGCCGCTCGAGACGACGCCGGAGACGCACGGACCGCGCGGCCTGGGACACGCCGAGCTGCCGAAAGCGAAGCGGCCGTTGAGCGACCGACACGCGGTCGACGTGTTCATCGAGGAAGCGCGACGGCGGCCGGGCGAGGTGACGCTCGTGACCCTCGGGCCGCTCACGAACCTTGCTCTGGCGGTGCTACGTGAGCCCGAGCTGCCGCGACTGTTGCGCGGCTACGTCCTCATGGGCGGCGCCTACCGATCGCCCGGCAACACGGCGCCGACGACCGAGTGGAACATCAACGTCGACCCGGACGCGGCGAAGATCGTGTTCAACGCGTGGGCCGACGCCGCGGTGGGCGGTGGCGTCGGGCGGCCCGTCGCGCTCGGCCTCGACGTCACCGAGAAGGCGAAGATTCTCCCCGAGCACGTCGTCGCGCTCGCGAGGCGCGCGGGCAGCCAGCCGGACGACTCGATCGCCCTCGCTCGCGGCGAGGACCCGATGCACGCGACCCGTTCCGTCGCGTCGAACCCGGTCGTCCGCTTCATTGCCGATGCACTCCGGTTCTACATGGAGTTCCACAGCCGTTACGACGGCTTCTACGGCGCCTTCATCCACGATCCACTGGCTGTTGCCGCGGCCCTCGACCCGTCGCTCGTCCGCACGGAGGCGCTGACCGTCGACATCGAGCTCGGCGGGACACTCACGACTGGCGAGACGGTCACCGACTGGCGGCGGGTCTGGGGCCGGCGACCGAACCTCGACGTCGCCGTCGAGGCGGACGCGGTGACGTTCCTCGAGCGGTTCGTCGATCGGGTCGGGGGGCTGGCGGCGGACCGCGCGAACGTGGCAACCTAAGCGCAAGGCTCGGCCGTCACCGCCCAGAGGCACAGCTCAGGAGGAATCTCGATGTCCGGGATGTTCAGCACCCGCGTCATCGCGCTCATGCCGGTCGCGATCGCGATCAACATCGTCCTCGGCTACATCGTCCAGTCGGTCCTCAAGCTCCCCATCTACCTCGACTCGATCGGGACGATCCTCGTCGGCGTCCTCGCCGGTCCGATCGTGGGCGCGGCGACGGGCGCACTCACCAACATCATCTGGCAGCTCACGGGAATCACCCCGAACATCGGGCCGTTCGCGATCACCGCGGCCGTGATCGGGTTCCTCGCCGGGATGTGGGGCCGGCTCGGCGTATACCGCTCGCGCCCGGCGTCCGGCTCGCAGCTGATCATGTCAGCGGTCGTGGCCGCGGCCCTCATCGCCCTTGTCGTCGTCCCGATCGTCAACAACCCCGCATACACGGATCCCAACATCGGCGGCTACCCGTCATGGGTCTACACGGCGGCCGTCGTCATCGCAGCGATCGCAGCGATCGTGGTTGCCGCGTTCATCTACCTCCGGCGCGACCTCGCAGGGCTATGGGTCGCCGGCGCCGGCGTCGCCACGGGCATCGTGGCTGCGGTCGTGTCGGCGCCGATCGCCGCGATCGTCTACGGCGGTGTAACGGGTGGCGGCACGGACCTTCTCGTTGCCGCACTCCGCCAGGGCGGCGCCGACGTCATGAGCGCGTCGCTTGGGCAGGGCCTTTTCAGCGACCCGATCGACAAGACGATCACGAGCTTCGTGGTGTTCATCGTGCTCGCCGGCCTGTCGCCGCGCCTGCTCGCGCGGTTCCCGAACGGGGATCGACTGACGCCCGCGCCGAGCACCGCCGCGTGACGACCCGCCCGGCCGGAGCAGAGCGCTGACCGACGCCTCGCAACCTGCCAACCGAATCCCCGACTACGTCCTCCGGCCCGCGACCGGCTTCATCGGACGGCTCAACCCGACGACGCGGCTCGTCGTCGCGCTCGCTGCAGCTGGGGTCGCCTTCGGCGTTCGCGGCTGGACGGCTCCGATCGTCGTCCTCCTCGCGATGCTCGCGACGGCGTTCGCGGTCGGCCTTGCACGGCAACTCCGGCCGTACCTCCTCGCGTCGATCCCCATCGTCGCGTCGATCATGCTCATCAACACGTTCCTCTACCCGGACGCGACCGACGCGATCCTGACCCTCGGCCCGTTGACGGCGACCCGGACCGGGCTCATCGCGGCCCTCCAGGCGACACTCCGGGTCGAGGCATTCCTGTTGGCGGTCGCCGTCCTGGCGCTGACGACGCCGACCGACGATCTCCTCGACGATCTCGAGCGCCGAGGGCTCGGGCGGCGCGCGGTGTTCGTCATCGGCTCCGCAATCCGAACCATCCCGCGAATGATCGAGCGGGCCGGTGAAATCGTCGACGCCCAACGGGCTCGCGGACTCGACACGGAGGGGTCGCCCTTGCGCCGGGTTCGCGGCGTTGTCCCGCTTGCCGGCCCAATGGTGCTATCCGCCCTGTTCGAGGTCGAGGAGCGGACGATGGCGCTCGAGGCACGCGCCTTCTCCGCGCCGGGTCACCGCCGGACGCTGCGGCCGGTTCCCGACTCTCCGACACAGCGCGCGGTGCGGTGGTTCGTGGGGCTCGCAGCGATCACGCTCGTCGCCCTGACCATCGCCGGCACCATCGCGATCCCGTGACGGATCTGCCGCTCACCCTGTCCGGAGCGCGATACCAGTACGCGGGAAGCCGGGAATGGGTCCTCGACGGCATCGACCTCGACATCGCGCGCGGCCGTGTAACTGCGGTCGTCGGGGCGAACGATTCCGGCAAGAGCACGTTGTGCCTCGTCGCGTCGGGGCTCGCGCCGGGCGTCATCGCCGGACGGCTCGAGGGGTCGGTCCGCGTGGGCGGGCAGGAGACGCGCGACTTGAAGCCGTTCGAGGCCGCGCAGCGGTGCGGGATCCTCTTCCAGAATCCGCTGACACAGCTGTCCGGCACCGCCCCGACGGTCTGGGAGGAGATCGCGTTCGGGCCGCGCAACGTGGGGCTCGATGTCGGCGACATCGTCGACCGCGTCGAGGAGGCGATCGCGTCGCTTCGCATCGAGCAGCTCGCGGCTCGTGACCCCGCTCGTCTTTCGGGCGGCCAGGCACAGCTCGTCGCGCTTGCCGCGGTGCTGGCGCTCCGTCCCGCGTGTCTCGTCCTCGACGAGCCGACGAGCCAGCTCGATCCGGAGGGCACGCGTCTCGTCGGCGAGGCCATTCGGGGGATCGCCCGCGACGGCGGGAGCGCGGTTCTCGTCGTCGAGCACAAGACCGGCCTGCTGACGGAGATCGCCGACGACGCGCTGGTCCTCGACGGCGGCCGGGTCGTCTCGCGCGGACCGATCGCCGCGGTGCTCGCGGACCCCGCGATCGTCGACCTCGGGATCGATCCGCCGCCCGCGGTCCGTCTCGCTCGAGCGCTCGAACACGCCGGTGGGTCCGCGCGCGACGTCGCGCGCGTTGTCGCCGCGGCGGAGTCGCTCTCGCCTCTCGCGGGGGCCGTCGCGCGATGACGGCCGCGATCGAGCTCGAAGGCGTCTCGTTCGACTATCCCGACGGCACCCGGGCGCTCTCGGACGTCTCGCTGCGCGTTGATGCCGGCGAGTGTGTCGGCGTCGTCGGCCAGAACGGTAGTGGCAAGTCGACGCTCGTCCGGCAGCTCAACGGCCTCCTCCGGCCAACGAGCGGTGCCGTTCGCATCGACGGCGCCGACATCGCCCGCCGCCACGTCGCGGAGCTGGCACGAACCGTCGGGCTCGTCTTCCAGAATCCGGATCGCCAGATCTTCGCGGGCAGTGTCCGAGCGGAGGTCGCTTTCGGACCGCGGAACGTCGCAGGTCGGCGCGCCGACGTCGACGCGGCCGTGGCGGACGCGCTCGCCGCGGTGGGGCTCGACGGCCAGGCCGACGCCAACCCGTACGACCTCGGCTTCTCGCGCCGCAAGCTGCTGTCGCTCGCGTCGATCCTGGCCATGCGGACACCCATCGTCGTCCTCGACGAGCCGACGACCGGACAGGACGCTCGCGGCGTGGCCCGGGTCCAGTCGATCGTCCGCGACCTCGAGGGGGCGGGCCGAACCGTCGTCGCCATCAGCCACGACATGCGGTTCGTCGCCGAGACGTTCCGCCGCGTCGTTGTCATGCGCGCCGGGTCGATCATCCTCGACGGAGCGCCGGCGGAGGTGTTCGCCGCGAGGAACGCGGAAGCTCTCGCCTCGACGTATCTCGAGGCGCCCCTTGCGGCACGAGTCGGCGACGCGCTCGGGCTCGGCGCGACCCCCACGGAGGCGGCGCTCGTGGAAGCCATCGCGAGCGGCGGAGTCGCGGCGAAGCCGTCGACCTGACCCCCGGACCCGCGCTGGTATCCTCGCCGCCCATGCCCGTCACGCGAGGCCACCGCCGCTCGACGGCGCCCCGCGTCGGTCGTTCGCGCCGGATTCCGGCGCTGATGGTCCTCCTCGCCGCGGCCCTCATCACGTCAGGCTGTGCCAGCGCACCGTCGCCAACGCCGTCGCTCGCGACCCTCGCGCCAACCGCAGGGACGTCCGCGCATGCGAGCTTCACGCCGTCCGCCTCCCCAGCCGTCGCGCCAGCGCGATGGGCCGACTGCGGCAGCGGGTTCCAATGCGCGACGGTCAACGTCCCGACGGACTACGCCAACCCCGGCGCAGGCTCGCTGAACCTCTCGCTCGTCCAGCTCCCGGCGCGCGACCCTGCGCATCGCATCGGGTCGCTGTTCGTCAACCCAGGCGGGCCGGGCGGGTCCGGGATCGACCTCGTCCGCGACGGCTCCGACGCATTCCCGGCCGGCGTCCTCGCGCGGTTCGACCTGGTCGGCTTCGACCCCAGGGGCGTCAACCTCAGCTCACCGGTCCGGTGTGTCGACAACCTCGACAATCACGTCGCACTCGACCCGTCACCCGACGATCCGCGCGAGCTGAAGGCGCTCGTCGACGATGCCAGGTCGTTCGCGGCCGCGTGTGGCCGTCGCAACGGCGACGAGCTCGGGCACGTGTCGACGGAGGACGTCGCCCGCGATCTCGACCTGCTCCGCGAGGCCGTTGGCGACGACAAGCTGACCTACCTCGGGTTCTCGTGGGGCACCCTGCTCGGCGCGACGTACGCCGATCTGTTCCCGGACCGCGTCCGTGCGATGGCGCTCGACGGCGCCGTGGATCCGGCGCTCCCGCTCGACAAGGTCCGCGGCGATCAGGCCGTCGGGTTCGAGACGGCGCTTCGGCACTTCCTCGACGACTGCGCGGAGCGACCAGAGTGCGGCCTTCGCGGCAGCGGCGGCCCGGCCGCGGTTTTCGATCGCCTCATGGCGCGCATTGACGCGGCGCCGCTGCCGGCGATCAGGTTGCGCGACCGGCGCAAGGTGGGTCCCGGCCTCGCCTGGGCTGCCGTGACCGGCGCGCTCTACTCCGAGGCGGGTTGGTCGTCGCTGGAGGCTGCACTCGCCGACGCGCAGCGCGGCGACGGCTCGTTGTTCCTCGCCATGTCCGACCCGCTCAACGGCCGCGACCGAAACGGGTCGTACCGCAACCAGATCGATGCCTATGCCGCGAACACCTGTGCCGACTACCCCGCGCCCGACGATGTCGCGGACTACACGAAGCTCGCGGACGCCATCCGCC
>DATFPL010000228.1:0-6907 GCA_035264845.1 Candidatus Limnocylindrales bacterium
CATCCGCCGGCTCGGGTTCGGGGCAGTCGCGCTGCACACCGGCGTCGTCCCCGCCTGAGGGCGCGCGCGCCGCGCCCGCCCGCCGCGCGGCGGGGCGCTCACTCCGTCGTTTCGGGGCCTCGTCTCGCAGTCGGCGCGCGCGGCGGTGCGGACGGCGGGAACGCCGCGGCGTCCCATCGGACCGGTGCGTCATCGATCTCGTCCCACCCCGGCGCCGGCGGCGTCTCAATCCGCTCGTCCGCGTCGACCTGCTCGTGGGGCGTCTCAATCTCGTCTGGCGGCGCGCTCGCGAGATACGCGCGGTGCAGGCGAAGGATCCGCTCCGCCGTTTCGGGCGACACGTCGTCGCCCGCTTGCGCCAGCGTCGACGCGATCCACGTCGCCTCGGCTGCACGCTCATCGTCCGCGATCTCCGACTCACGACGACTCGAATCGGCGAGGACGAGCCAGACCAGCCCGCCACCGATGACCAGGCCGACGATCAGGAGCCACCAGTTGAACTCGCCGTTCACGGCGGCGCCGGCGCGGGCGCGTTCGACAGGCCGTCGGGGAGGGGCGTACGCATCGGGCGGCCAGTATAGGGACGCTGCGCGGAACGCCCGGACGAGAGGCCGAGCGCGGCCGTTCCACGTCGCGGCGCGGCTACACTCTGGCCCGTGTTCGACCTGACGCCCGATCCCATCGCGTTCACGTTCGGCCCGATCACCGTCCACTGGTACGGCGTCATGTACGCCGTCGGACTCGCGGCGGTCTACGTCCTGCTCGTGAGGCTCGCCGCACGCCGCGGTCGCGACCCGGAGATCGTCGCCAACGGGATGCTCGTCGTCGCCGTGGCCGCGCTCATCGGCGGCCGGCTGTACCACGTCATCGACCAGTGGCAGCTCTACAAGGACAACCTGCCGGCGATCGTCCTGCCGCCGTACTCCGGTTTGGGCGTGTACGGCGGGATCATCACGGGGACGATCGCGGCGTGGCTCTACACACGCCGGCGCCACGAGCCGTTCCTCGTCTGGGCGGACATCATCGCGCCAGGGCTGTTCCTCATGCAGGCGATCGGTCGATGGGGCAACTTCTTCAATCAGGAGCTGTACGGCCCGCCGACGAACCTGCCGTGGGGCATCCCCATCGAGTGCGCCAACCGAATCTCCGCGTATCGCTGCGAGACGTTCCCGGAGGCGACGACCCGGTTCCACCCGCTCTTCCTGTACGAGTCGATCGCCGGGCTGCTCGGACTGCTGTTCCTCCTGTGGCTCGGGAGCCGCCGGCGGGACCGGCTGCGTCCCGGCGACCTGCTTCTTGTCTTCTTCATCTGGTACGGCGTGGTGCGGTTCGCCCTCGAGGTCTTCCGATCCGGCAACTGGACGTTCTTCGGCATCCCGACGGCACAGATCGTGTCGCTCGCGTTCATCGCGATCGGCGTGGCGGGGCTCGCCTGGCGGCACCGACCGAACCGGGCGCCGGACGACGAGCCGACCACCGAGCCGCCGACGCGCGAAACAACCGCGACGGTGGCCTCCGAGCCCGCGACCGCCGGCGTCAGGGACGAGCCTGACTCCGTGCCCGTTGACGCCCCAGCGCCCCGCCGAACGACGCGCCGGCGCGCGACCCGGCCCGCAGAGCCGGAGCCACCGGGCTGACATGACGACCGGTGCGCCTCGGCAGCGGCGTCGCGCGCGGCTTCCTCCGCCGAGGATCACGCCGGAGCAGATGGCAGCTGCGCGCGGTGGCGCCGTCGAGGGCCTCGTCTGGCTGGGACGCGAGCCCGAGGCGCAGGCTTCGTTGCTGTATCGCGCGGTTCGGCTGCTGGCGCGGACGATCCTGTTTGGCATGTTCCGGTTCCGGATCGACACGGCGGGGCGCGAGAACCTGCCGCCCGGCGGGTACCTGCTCATCGCGGCCGCCCATCGCGGCTGGATGGATCCGTTCGTCGTCGTCCATGCGCTCCCGGTGGAGCCGCGCGCCTGGTTCCTCGGCAGTGGGCCGTCGACGTTCACGTCGCGGCGGCGCGAGGCGCTGATCCGCCGTCTCGGCGGACTGCTGCCTGTCTGGCGAGGCGGCGTCGGCATCGAGCAGCACGTCCTGTCCGCGGCGGCCGTCGTGCGCAACGGCGCGGTCTTCGCCCAGATGCCGGAGGGGACCGTGAGCGGACCCGCGGGACGGCTCGGGCCGCTCCGCAGCGGTGCGGCCGTCATCGCGCTGAGGACGCGGGCGCCGATCGTCCCGCTGGCCATGGCGGGGACCGAGGATCTGTACATCGGCAAGCGGATGGCCTCGCGGATCCTCCCCGCGACGTCCGTCGAGGCGCTGCTCGGCGACACGTGGGACGGCGTGGCGCCCGAGGCCGGCAGCCGAGCGGAGCTCGAGCTCGCGCGCCGGATCACTGAGCGGTTCGCGGACCTCCTCGGCCCTGTCGTCGAGGCGCTTCACCCGATGACCGTCGACCCGCCCGGTAGGCGCCGGCTGCTCCGCCGCCGGCTGACGTGGCTGCTGCTGCGACCGGGACGCCTCGACCGCGACTGAAGAGTCACGACGCCCGCGGGCAGGGCATCGCGCCGCGGAATCGTCTGGCATAAGGCAGCCCGGCCGGCAATGCGCCGATAAATGAGGCAGCACACCGAGTTCGAGCGGCCGCTCGCCCGATGGCGGCGCAGTTCGCGCCGCCTACGGTGCTTCCAGGTCGATCAGCTGGTCGACACCAAACGAAGGAGGCATCGGAAATGCAGGCCACTCGACAGGCTCCGCTCGGGACATACAGCGCCTCGACCATCGGCATCGTCGCCGCGCTCGCGGTCTCCGTGATCCTCGGGCTCTCGGTCGCCCTCACGGGCGGCGCACGGTTTGCACCGGCGACCGGGCCGGCCGCCGCGCCGCAGGTCGTCTCGTCGGCGCAGGAGCGCGCCGAGGCCGCCGCGGTCATCGCGAAGTTCCGCACCGGCGACTACGACCGGATCAGCGTCAAGGCGGCGCCGGTCGAGACGGCCCCCGGCAACGGTCAGCGCGGCGCTCACCTCCGCATCGCGAAGTAACTCGCCGGCTTCGCGAGCCGCGACATCATCCCCTCGCGCCAACTCCGCGCCCCGGCCCTCCTCCGGCCGGGGCGCCTCCGTGTCCAGCTCGCGAACGGCGACCGCGCCACGCTCGCACCTATACTCGCCCGCGATGCAGTACGCCGATTCGATCCTCGAGCTCGTCGGCCACACGCCGCTCGTCAGGCTGACCCGCGTCACGCGTGAGCTCGGGCCGTCGGACGGTCAGCCCCTGATCCTCGGCAAGCTGGAGATGCTCAACCCCGGCGGCTCGGTCAAGGATCGGATCGGGCTCCCGATGATCGAGGCGGCCGAACGGACTGGGGCGCTGAGACAGGGCGGCACGATCATCGAGCCGACGTCCGGCAACACGGGGCACGGCCTCGCGATCGCCGCCGCCCTCAAGGGCTACCGCTGCATCTTCGTGATGGCCGACAAGCAGTCGGTCGAGAAGCAGGCGCTCCTCCGCGCGTACGGCGCAGAGGTCGTCCTGTGCCCGACGAACGTTGCTCCCGAATCCCCGGAAAGCTACTACTCCGTCGCCGCGCGGCTCGCCCGTGACATCCCCGGCGCGTTCAAGCCGGACCAGTACTGGAACGACGAGAACCCGAAGGCCCACGAGGCGACGACCGGGCCCGAGATCTGGGAGCAGACGGAAGGGCGGATCACGCACCTCGTCGCGAGCGTCGGCACCGGCGGCACCGTCACCGGCACCGCTCGCTACCTCAAGGGGCGGAATGCCGAGATCGAGGTCATCGGTGCGGATCCCGAGGGCAGCGTCCTGTCGGGGGACACGGCGCGGCCGTACCTGACAGAGGGCGTCGGCGAGGACTTCTTTCCCGGCACGTACGACAAGACGATCGTCGACCGCTGGGTCCGCGTGTCGGACCGCGACGCCTTCGCCGCGGCGCGGCGGCTCACCCGCGAGGAAGGGATCCTCGCCGGCGAGTCGTGCGGCACGGCGCTCGTCGCGGCGCTCGCCGAGGCGCGACGCCTCATGGCCGGCGATGCTGCGGCCGCCCGCGATGCGGTCATGATCGTCATCCTCCCCGACGGTGGCCGGAGCTACCTGTCGAAGCTGTACAACGACGAGTGGATGCGGGTGAACGGGCTGCTCGCGACGACGGGCGCGGTGATCAGGGTCGCGGAGCTGCTCGGCGATCGTCATGGCGACCGCCTCCCGGATCTCGTCCTCGCCCGAACGACCCAGCGCGTCGGGCAGGTCATCGAGACGCTCCAGGAGTTCGGGATCAGCCAGCTTCCTGTATCGGAGGATGCCGACGGCGACTCCGTCGTCGGGATCGTCGGGTCGATCACGGAGAAGGGACTGCTCGACCGCGCCTTCCGGGATCCGTCCGTCGTGGACCGGACGGTCGGCGAGGTGATGGACCCGCCGCTGCCGCTCGTCGACGCGTCGGCGACCCTCGACGAGGCGTTCGCAATGCTCACCGGCGGCGCGGCGGCGCTCGTGGCCGTCCGCGGAGAGCGGCCGGCTGGAATCGTGACGAAGCTCGACGTCCTCGAGTACCTCACCCACGATCGATCGAGCTAGCGGATGCCGGTTCCGGCAATCCGCACGGAGCGGCTCGAGCTCGTCTCGTTCTCGCCCGAGGTGATGCGAGCGGTGCTCGATGGCGATCTTGCCCGTGCATCGCAGAAGCTCGGCGCAACCGTCCCCGGCGACCTCCGCGAGCGGCTCGGCGAGCTGTTCCTCATCCGGCTCGACGACATCGACCGCGACGCGTCCGTCCAGCCGTGGGTCGCGCGCGCGATCGTCCTGACCGACGAGCTGGGGGTCCGCCGGCTCGTCGGGTCAGTCGGCTTCCACGGCCCGCCCAACGACGACGGGCGGGTGGAGATCGGCTACCACGTCGAGCCCGGGTTCAGGCGGCGGGGCTTCGCGACGGAGGCAGTCCGCGCGCTCCTCGAGTGGGCGTGGCGCGAGCATCGGATCTCCCGCTATCGAGCGTCCGTCGCGCCGACGAACGTGGCGTCGCTGGCGGTCGTCGCCGGCGTCGGCTTCCACCAGACAGGGCGGCAATGGGACGACATCGACGGCGAGGAGCTCGTCTTCGAGCTCGACCGACCGGACAAGGTGCACACGGAACGCGATCGGCGATGATGCGACCGTGACGGACGACCCGGCGAACGAGCTCGCGTTCGACACTCTCGCGGTTCATGCCGGCGCCGAACCGGACGAGGCGACGGGCGCAGTCGCGCCGCCGATCTACCAGACGAGCACGTACGCGCAGGACGGCGTCGGGCGCCCGCGGCGCGGGTACGAATACGCCCGCTCCCAGAACCCGACCCGGGAGCGGCTCGAGCGTGCGGTCGCAACGCTGGAGGGAGCACGACACGGAATCGCGTTCTCGAGCGGCTCGGCCGCTACCGCCGCGATCGCGCAGCTCGCGCCGGCGGGGACCGACATCGTCGTCGGCGATGACGTCTACGGCGGAACGTATCGTTACCTCGAGCGCGTCCACCGACCCAATGGCGTCGACGCGCGCTACGTGAATCTGGAATCGAGCCCCGACGTGCTGTGGGAGGCGCTGACCGATCGCACCCGCCTCGTCTGGTTCGAGTCGCCGACCAACCCGTATCTCAAGCTCGTCGACATCGCGGCCGCGGCCGACGTCGTCCGGCAGCGCGCCGAGCAGGCCGGCGGCGAGCGGCCGCTCGTCGTCGTCGACAACACGTTCGCGTCGCCGGCGCTCCAGCGGCCGATCGAGCTTGGTGCGGACATCGCCTTCCACTCCGCCACCAAGTACCTGGCCGGGCATTCCGACACCGTGACGGGCGTCGCCGTCACGAACGACGACGCCGTCGCCGAGCGTCTCCGCTTCCTCCAGAACGCGATGGGCGGCGTGCCGGGGCCGCTCGACTGCTTCCTCGTCCTGCGCGGGCTCCGGACGCTCCATCTCCGCGTCGAGCGCCACGCCGCGAACGCGCTCGCCGTGGCGCGCTTCCTCGCTACCCGCGACGACGTCGAGTGGGTCTCCTACCCCGGGCTCCGCGACGGGCGGCATGCCCATCCACAGGCGGAGCTGGCCGCCCGCCAGATGGCCGCCGGCGGCGGGATGGTGTCGTTCGTGCCCCGCGCCGGCGGGCGGTCCGGGCGCGCCGCCCGCGACCGCGCCGTCGCGATCTGCGAGTCGACACGCCTCTTCACGCTGGCCGAGTCGCTCGGCGGGGTCGAGTCGCTGATCGAGATGCCGGCCGTCATGACCCACCTGTCGGTCGCAGGCTCACCGCTCGAGGTGAACGAGGCGCTCGTCCGACTCTCCGTCGGGGTGGAGGCAGCGGACGACCTGATTGCGGACCTCCGGGGAGCGCTGGACTCCGCGTAGCTGCGCAATAGGACCATCGGCGCCGCAACCCTGACGCAACCTTCTCGCATCCCTGCGGAGACATTCGAGAGGTGCCACGGGTATAGTGGCGGCCTGACTGCGGAAGCCGACTCCCCGGTTCCTTCGGGTCCCGGGCACGCGCGGCCGGTCGAGCGAACCGATGTCGATCGGGCGGGGCGAGACGCCCCGGTCGGTCGCAGGGAGCAGACCGTGACGGCTATCCACCCCCGCCTGACGGCATCGACCACGATCGGTCGAACCGTCCGCGCGAACCTCTCGACGGCGGAGCTGTACGAGGACGCCATCAGGGCGGGCGAGGGGATCGTGGCGGCGGAGGGGCCGCTCGTCGTACGGACCGGCCGGCACACTGGACGGTCGCCGCAGGACAAGTTCATCGTCCGCGAGCCGTCGAGCGACGGGAAGATCTGGTGGGGCGAGGTCAACCGCCCGATCGCGGAGGACCACTACGACCGGCTCCGCGCCCGCCTGACCGAGTACGTCGCGGACCGGGACCTCTACGCGCAGGACTGCTTC
>DATFPL010000229.1:0-9152 GCA_035264845.1 Candidatus Limnocylindrales bacterium
GCCGCTTGCGCGCCGCGGCGGTCGTACAAGCGGCGGTCGTCGCCATCACCGTCGCGATCGTCATGTCGCGGGCACGCCTCGCGCTGCCGGCGTGGGCTGATGACACTCGTTTTCTGGTCTGGGTCGTCGTCGCGATCGCGCTCGTAGCACTTGTGCTGAACGTGATCAGCAGGAGCGCGGGCGAGCGACGGATCTGGGTACCGGTTGCGGTCGTCATGCTCGGCTCGAGTCTCCTGGTCGCACTCGCCGCGCGGTGACGTCGCCTGGCCCTGCCTTGTGGGTGTCGGTCTGCGACGGGTGAGCCGTCATCGACTCGGCCACGAGGGTCGACTTGCCGAAGCGTGGTGGGGCCGACACCAACGCGAGCTTCGACTGGACTACCCGCGACAAACGGTCCGTGAGTCAACTGCGGCTGCCCGCATCATGCCGGAAGCTCGGCGGGCGCAGTTTGGTCTGGAGAAGCGGCGCATCCAAGGTCCTGCGATTGTGGCTTCCCCCATACCAGCGACGACCTGCCATGAAGCGGAAGGTTCGCGCGAAGCAGCGCAATGCTCGGGGGATGACTCCATCGCCTCGGGCGACGAGGAGGGCCGGGTGGGATTCGAACCCACGACCAAAGGATTAAAAGTCCCTTGCTCTACCGCTGAGCTACCGGCCCGCCGGGGGACGGTAGCACGTCGGGATCGCGGGTTCAGTTGCGGTGCCCGGCGGATCCAGCCGCGTTCATCTGCCTTCGCACCACGCGTCGCAATCCGAGCGTAGGCCGCCGCGGTTTGCACGGGGTGTTCAACCGGGAAGAGGTCCGGCCGTCGCGGGCGCTGTGGAGCCTCGATCCGGTCGAAGTTGCTCGGGGGGCGAGCGCGAACGACGAGTGGACGAGGTTTACGGGCAAATTGGACAGCCGAAACGAGGGAATTGGTCCCGGTTGAACACGGGGTGAAAATTCGGCAGAACGGACGACGCGCCGCGGACCCTCAGGTCCCCGGGCGTCGCTCGAAAAGGGACGACGCCGCGTGCGCCGCGGCCACGACGACGAACACGACCACCGCGTTCGCCCAGAGGAACGAGCTCACGCCGAGCGGCACGTCGGTCATGAGCGATGCGCCGACGAAGCCACGGATCGCCGTCCACACCTGGACCGAGACCCAGACCGCGACGACCACGAGTGCGCCCGCGGCCGCGGCGACCGCAACGGCCGACGCGATGCGCCTGCCCACCCGCTACAACCCCCCGGGGAACTGGTACGTCGCGGGGACGGGACTCGGCAGCTGCGCCGGCGTCCCGATCGCGACGACGATCTCCTGGTGCGCCGCGAGCACGACGGCGCGCGGGTCGCCGGTCACCGCCGCGCCGTTGACGTACACGCTCAGCTCGCGTCCGCCGCTGGCACACTCGCCGCCGATGCAGCCGCCGCCGAATCGGACGCCCCACACGTCGAAGAACTGCCCGAGCGTGAAGTCGCGGACGGTCGGGGATTCCACGTGGATGACCCCCGAGGCGTCGTGCGTGTGGACCGGCGAGATGAACCGTTCGACTGAACTGACCCCGATATTCGCGGGCACCGTCACCCGCTGCCCGTCGACGAAGACATCGATGTGCTGGTGCGTGTGCAGCGCCTGCCCCTCGGCCGTCAATGCCGGCAGTCCCGCGCCCTCGAGCCGCGCCCTCAGCCCGCCCGGATCCGCGCGCCAGGGTGGAGGGCCTGTCTGTGTGACGATCCCGGCAGCCGGACCGGAACCCGCGCCCGCGCCACTCCCCGCGCCCGCGCCACTCCCCGCGCCGCTCCCCACCCCGGCGCCGCCGAACGCGGCCACGGCAAGCGCGATCACCGCCACGATGACGACGACCCCGATCACGACCTGCCTCACAGGAAAGCGGGACGGAGCCGGCGGCGCAGACCGACGCGCGCGCTCGGTCGCAGCGGCGGATGCGCGGCGCGGCGGCGGTGCCGCGGGCGCGGCCACGCGGCGGCGCGATCGTTGCTTCGCCATAGCGGCAACACTACCCAAGGTTGCGTTTCAACACGGGGGTTGACGCCGCGCGTCCTCTTCCCCCACCATCCCGGAACCGTGAATCAGCAACACCAGATGTGCGCGATGTGTATGCCCTGGCGGCCCCGCCGTGCGGAGGACGCCTGAGGTCACGCGCATCCCTTGACGGGTAGCGGGACCACAGGCGAGGTCCCGGGGCCGCGGATCCTGAAGGCAGGAGCCGCGGCTTTTTGTTTGTCCTCCGAACGACACGACGGGTGACCGCCGACACCGAGCCACCGGGACGACGACCACCACCTACGTTCGGAGACCACCACCGATGCCCGATCTCGATCTCAGCACCCTGCGCCCCGAGACCCTCGCCCTCCACGCCGGCCAGAAGCCCGATCCGACGACGAAGGCCCGGGCGGTCCCGATCTACGCCACGACCAGCTACGTCTTCGACGACGCCGCGCACGCGGCCCGACTCTTCGGCCTCGAGGAGTTCGGGAATATCTACACCCGCATCATGAACCCGACCAACGACGTGTTCGAGCAGCGCATCGCCGCACTCGAAGGCGGCGTCGCGGCGCTCGCGGTCGCGTCCGGGCAGGCGGCAGAGACGCTGTCGATCCTCAACCTCGCTCGGGCCGGCGACAACATCGTCAGCTCCGGCAGCCTGTACGGCGGGACGTACAACCTCTTCACGCATACCCTGCCGAAGGTCGGGATCACGACGCGATTCGTCGACGGCTCGGATCCGAGCGCCTTCGGGCGCGCGATCGACGACCGAACGAAGGCCGTTTTCCTCGAGCTCATCGGCAACCCGCGGCTCGATATCCACGACCTCGCGTCGATCGCCGACATCGCCCATGCGCGAGGCGTCCCGGTCATCGTCGACAACACGTTCGCGCCACTCCTCGCGAAGCCGATCGAGCACGGCGCCGACATCGTCATCCACTCCGCCACGAAGTGGATCGGCGGCCACGGGACCGCCATCGGCGGCGTCGTCGTCGACGGCGGGACGTTCGACTGGGCGGCCTCGCCGCGCTTCGCCCAGGACTTCGTCGACCCGGATCCGTCGTACCACGGCGTCAGCTACGCGAAGGCGTTCGGCAACCTTGCCTTCATCCTCAAGCTCCGCGTCCAGGGCCTTCGCGACATCGGCGCGGCACTGAGCCCGTTCAACTCGTTCCTCTTCCTCCAGGGACTCGAGACGCTGCCGCTGCGCATCGAGCGCCACAGCCAGAACGCGCTGGCCGTGGCGAAGTGGCTGGAGACGCGCGACGAGGTGACGTGGGTCTCGTACCCGGGTCTGCCGTCGCACCCCTCCTACAAGCTCGCGCAGCGGTACCTGAAGGGCGGCTTCGGGGGCATCGTCACGTTCGGGGTGAAGGGCGGCGTGGACGCCGGTCGCCGGCTCATCGACAACGTCCGGATCTTCAGCCTGCTGGCGAACGTCGGCGACGCCAAGTCGCTGATCATCCATCCGGCGTCGACGACCCACTCGCAGCTCGACCCCGAGGAGCAGGTCGTCACCGGCGTCACTCCCGAGCTCATCCGCGTGTCGGTCGGGCTCGAGAACGTCGACGACCTGATCGCCGACCTCGAGCAGGCGCTGGCGGTGGCGACGAGCGCGGACGCCCGACGGGACGGCGAGCTCGTCGGGGCGCGATGACGCTAAACGCCGTCGCGGCGAAGGCGGTCCCGGGTGCGAGCCTGGGACCGCTCGGGCTCGGGCCGTCGATCGTGTCCGTGTCAGTCGGGGCGTTCGAGCTCGATTCGGGCCTCGAGCTCCCCGACCTCACGGTCGCGTACCGACACGACGGCCCGCCGCCGTCGGACGCGCCGCAGGTCCTCGTCATCCACGCGCTGACGGGATCTGCGGACGCGGCCGGGGACTGGTGGGAACCGCTCATCGGGCCCGGCCGCGCGCTCGACACCGATCGATTCGGCGTGGTCGCGGCCAATCTACTCGGCGGGCGGTACGGGACGACGGGCCCCACGTCGGTGGATCCCGCGACGGGCCGCGTGTACGGCCCTGCGTTTCCGCCGGTCACGGTCCGCGACCAGGCACGCGCGCAGTGGCGGTTGCTCGACGCACTCGGCGTCGGGCGGTTGGCGCTGGTGACGGGCGGGTCCCTCGGCGGCATGGTCGCCCTCGAGGTGGCGCTCGCGCGGCCACCGGCGGTCGACCACGTCGTCCCGATCGCGGCGCCGGCCGCGACCGGGCCCCTCGCCGTCGCCTGGAACCGGATCCAGATCGAGCTCATCGAACGCCTCGGTGTCGACGGCCTCGCTTTGGCCCGCCAGCTCGCGATGACGACGTACCGGAGCGAGATCGACTTCGACGAGCGCTTCGGGCGCCGTGTCGAGCCGGACGGGCGCGCGTCGATCGTGAGCTACCTCGATCACCAGGGACGGAAGCTCGTCGAGCGGTTCGACGGAGACACCTACCGGGTGCTCGCAGCCGCGATGGACACGCACGACGTCGGCGCGGATCGAGGCGGGATCGTCGCGGCGCTTCGCCGGCTCGCGGTGACCAGAACCCGATTGACGGGCGTTGGCATCGAGGGCGACATCCTCTACGGGCCGCCGCAGGTCCAGGCGCTCGTCGACGCGGCGAGCGACGCGGGCGTCGACGCGCGGTACCGGGAGCTGCGCTCGAGCAAGGGTCACGACGCGTTCCTCGTCGAGTGGCCGCAGCTCACGGCGATCCTCGGGGAGTCGCTTTCGGGCGTCGTGGCCGCGGCGTAGCGGCCACGACGCGCCCCCGCCTGCGTCCGGGTTCGCTCGCGGGGATAGTAGGCATGTGCAGATCCGTGTCATCCAGGCGTTCGGTCTCGTGGTGGCGTTCGTCCTCGTTGCTGTCGTCGGCGGCTGCAACCCGCAGCTCGCACCGCCCCTTCGGACGCTCGGTGGCGTCCTGATCCTCGATCAGCGCGACCCGGTCGAGCGAGGTGGTGGAGAGTGCCGTGGGACCGGTGCGTACGAGGATCTCCGGTCGGGCGTGCCCGTCGTCGTCCGGAACGATCGCGATGAGCAGGTCGGGACCGGGACGCTGCGGGCGCGACCGGCACCAACGAGCGCGGACGGAACGGTCCCGTTGGCGGAGCGCCGGCGGTGCGTCTGGGAGTTCGCCGTTCCGAACCTCGGGGCCGAGGCTGTGTACTCGGTCGCCATCGGGAATCGTGGCGCCGTCGCGTATACCCGCGATGAGCTCGACAAGGCGGGCTGGACCGTCCAGATCTCGCTCGGGTCGTGAGACAGCCGCGACGTCGCGACGCTACGTCGTCTTGCGACCCTCGTAGACCTCGGGGTTGACCGGGGTCGGCAGGCGCTCGCCGCGCAGCCCGGCCAGCAGGTTCGCCGCCGCCATCTCGGCCATCCTGCCGCGCGTCGCCGGCGACGCCGAGGCGATGTGCGGCACGACGAGGCAGTTGTCGAGGCTCAGCAGCGCATCGTCCGCAGGAAGCGGCTCCGGGTCCGTGACGTCGAGCGCCGCGGCGGCGATCTCGCCGCTCTTCAGCGCGTCGTGCAGGGCGGCACCGTCGACGACCGGGCCCCGCGACGTGTTCACGAGCACGGCCGTGGGCTTCATCGCGCGGAGTGCCCTGGCGTCGATGAGATGGCGCGTCTCCTCCGTCAGGTTGACGTGCAACGACACGAAGTCCGCGCGTGTCAGTAACTCGGGGAGTGGCACGAACTGCGCTCCGAGCGGCTCCGTCACGTCGCCCGGCAGCTCGTTCACGTCGTGGTACAGGACCGTCATCCCAAACCCGGACGCGCGCCTCGCCATTGCCTGGCCGATCCGCCCGAACCCGACGATCCCGATCGTCGCGCCGTGGACGTCGGGACCCATGAGCAGCATCGGGCCCCACGTCTTCCACTTGCCGGCTCGGACGTAGCGGTCGCCCTCCGCGATCCGCCGCGCCGCGGCCATGAGCAGCGCGAACGCGAGGTCGGCCGTCGTCTCCGTCAGGACGCCGGGGGTGTTGCCGACCGGGATGCGGCGGCGGGTGCATTCGGCTATGTCGACGTTGTCGAAGCCGACGGCGTAGTTGCTGACGACCTTCAGTTGCGGGCCGGCGCGGTCGAGGAGCTGAGCGTCGACCTTGTCGGTAAGGAGGGTGAGGATCCCGTCGCAGCCTTCCACGGCGCGGAGGAGCTCGTCGCGCGGCGGCGGGAGCTCGTCTTGCCAGACCGTCGCGTCGGTCGCCTCGGTCACCATTCGGAGGCCGTCGTCGGGAATGATCCGCGAGACGAAGACCTTCGGGCGCGCCACGGTCGCGCTCAGGCGCGCGCGGCGACGCCGGCCGACGGCAGCGCGGCGACGAACGTTTCGATCCGCCTGAGCGCCTCAGCCAGGTTTTCGCGGGAGTTCGCGTACGAGATCCGGATGTGGTGCGTCCCGGTGTGCCCGAATGCAGTTCCGGACAGGACGCACACGCCGGCCTCGTGGAGGAGCCGCGTCGCGAGGTCCGCGCCCGCGAGTCCCGTGCCCGAGATGTCGGGGAAGACGTAGAACGCTCCGTGTGGCGAGAGGCACCGGACGCCGGGAATTCGGTTGAGCCCGTCGACGACGAGGTCACGCCGCGCCCGGAACTCCTCGACCATCTCCGCTATCGGCTCCTGCGGCCCGGTCAGCGCCTCCAGCGCACCGATCTGCACGAAGGTCGGGGCGCACGAGATCGTGTTGATGATCAGCGTTCCGTACGACTCGACGAGCGGCGCCGGCACGATGGCGTACCCGAGGCGCCAGCCCGTCATCGCGTAGGTCTTCGAGAAGCCGTCCAGGACGACGGTGCGTTCGCTCATGCCCGGGAGGCTCGCGATCGAGACGTGCTCCATGCCGTCGTAGAGGATCCGGCCGTAGATCTCGTCGGCCAGGACGAGAAGGTCGTGCTCGACTGCGAGCTGCGCAATTCGCTCGATGTCGCCGCGCGTGAGGACGCCGCCCGTCGGGTTGGCCGGGCTGTTGAGGACGATGAGGCGCGTTTTCTTCGTGATGAGCGAGGCGAGCTCCTCGACGTCGAGCCGGAACTCGTGCTCCATCCGGATCGGGATCGCGACGGGCGTCGCCCCGACGAAGCGGGTCAGCGACTCGTAGATCGGGTAGCCGGGGTCGGGGACGATGACCTCATCGCCGGGATCGATCAGGGCGAGGATCGCGTAGACCATCACGCCCTTCCCGCCGACGGTCACGAAGACGCGGTCCGGAGTGACGTCGAAGCCCTTGCGGGCCGTCGCGTCCGCGGCGATCGCCTCGCGGAGCTGCGGGATGCCGGCGAACGGTGCGTAGTGGGTGGCGCCGCCGTCGAGGGCCTTCTTCGCGGCCTCTCGCGCGTTGGCCGGCGTGTCGAAGTCCGGCTCGCCGATCTCGAGGTGGATGATGCTGCGGCCCTGGGCCTCGAGCGCTCTTGCCCGCGCCGCGGCCTCGAAGGCCGTCTCCGTCCCGATCGAGCTCATCCGTGCAGCGAGCCGCATCGGCGCATCGTAGCAAGGGCGTGGCCCCGCGCCCACCCTGGCGCGTTTCCACCGCGTAGGACGCGAGTGCCGTAGATATCAACCCCCGGAGTCGTAACTCCACGCTTCCGCCCGGTATCCGCCGATACATCAATGCGGGCGTTGCAAAGGGCGCGTTCGACCGCTTACGCCTCGCCGCTCCGCGGTTTGCACTCCACGGGTTGTTAAAGGCGCCGATCTGGCACGCCGGCGCCGCGGCGCGGCGCGGCGCCGATCTGGCACGCGGGCGCGGCGCCGCGGCGCGGGGCCGACTGCGCACAGCGCGGCCTCGCCGAGCCGCGGGCTCGCAGCCGCGGCGAACCACCCCTCCCCGTTTCCGGGCCCACTTCCGCCGCCCGTCCTAGAATCGCCGGATGCCGCGCTTCTACGACCTCGACCGCGCCAACGCGCGGGTCCCCGAGGTCCGCGAGATCCTCGAGCTCCTCCGCGATCAGCTCGCCGAGCTGACCCGGCTCCGCGACCTCGTCCTCGACCGCCAATCGGCCGTCGAGGCGACGGCCGAAGCGTCGACGCAGTCGACCGGTCGAGGCGGCGACGACGACGAGCCCGACGACGAGCTCCGACTCATCCGCCTTCGGATGCAGGGGCTGATCGATCAGATGCAGGCAGGCGTCGCGCGCATCGACGCGCTCGGCATCACGCTCCGCGACATCCCCTCGGGACTGATCGACTTCCCCGCCCTTGCGAGCGGCCGGCAGATCTGGCTGTGCTGGCGCCTCGGCGAGGACGAGGTCGAGTGGTGGCACGAGCTGAACACGGGGTTCCAGGACCGCCGCCCGCTGATCGACCTCGTGTGAACGGCCGCTCGACGGTCCTCCAGGGCGGCCGAGCGAAGGCGTATCGGCCGCTGCCGGAGGCGGACCGGCGGGCGGCATACATCGCCGGGATCGACGCGTATGGGCGGGGCGAGTTCTTCGAGGCCCACGAGCTCCTCGAGCCCGCCTGGATGGGAACGGCCGATCTAGCCGAACGAGACCTCCACCAGGGGTTGATCAAGCTCGCCGCGGGCTACGTCCACGCCGTCCGAGGCAACCCGCAGGGCATGCTCAAGAACCTCCGCGGCGCGCGTGAGCGCCTCGCCGCCGTCGTCACCGCCGGGCTGCCGGCGATCGCGTGTCACGCCGATGTCCCGCGCGTCGACGTCGCGCGCCTCGTCGCGGCGATCGACGAGCGGCTGACGCGACTCGCGGCAACCGCTACCGTCGAGCCGATCGATCCGCCTGCCCTGACCGAATCGAGGGAGGACTGATGCAACCGAACCCTGGCCTCCCATCGGTCGACGTCCACGAGGCGAACCGCCGACGGACGGCGGCGGACGTCGGGACGGCGGCGGACGTCGGGACGAAGCCGCTCATCGTCGACGTACGCGAGCCGAACGAGTTCGCCGCGGTCCGCCTCGACGACGTCGTGCTCGTCCCCATGTCGTCGTTCGCGGAGAGGATGGATACCCTCCCGCGCGACCGGCCGCTCCTGATCATGTGCGCCGCGGGCTCGCGTTCCGCGGCCGTGACCGCGCACCTCCTGCGCAACGGCTTCACCGACGTCGCGAACGTGACGGGCGGGATCACCGAATGGGAGCGAGCGGGCCTCCCGGTCCGCCGCGGCCCGGTGGCCGCAGGGGAGGGCGACCTCTAGGCGGTCGCGGCGTCGTGGAAC
>DATFPL010000230.1:0-21415 GCA_035264845.1 Candidatus Limnocylindrales bacterium
GGTCGCCGGATTGCAACGCCGCTGCCAGCAGCCAGCCCGCGGCGTCCCGCGCGGCGCTGGCGCGCGTGCACGGACACTCGCGGGCCATGACGGCCACCGCGACGATCGAACGCGCCACGGACGCGGCAGCCGAGGCAGCCCACGAGGAGACGCTCCCGACGCGCGTCGCACTGTCACGCGGCCGGGCCGCGAACATCGTCGGGCTCCTGGGGCTGGCGGGCTTCCTCGGCATCTTCGCCGCGGTCCGCACTCACCGGAGCGAGGCGGCCGACCTCGCACTGATGCTCAAGCTCCAGCGACGCTCGAGCGCGCTCCTGGACCGTGTCATGGCCGTGGCGTCGTGGCCGGGGTTCCCGCCGCAGAGCCGGGTCATCCCCCCGGTCGTGATCGCGTCGCTGTGGGTGCTGAAGTTCCGGATCGAGGCCGCGTTCCAGCTCCTCGCCTGGTGCACCGGTTTCGTCTCGACCGTGCTCAAGGCCGGCATGCGTCGTCCTCGACCAGTCGCCGGCACGGATCTTCGCGTCGTGACGGCGCCGCTCGGCGGCTCGAGCTTCCCGAGCGGCCACGTCATCACGTACGTCGGGACGTATGGGTTCCTTGCCTACCTCGCGCACACGCTCGTGCGTCCCGCGGCCGCGCGCCGCGCGGCCGTCGGCGGCCTGCTCGGCCTGATCGGGCTCGTCGGCCCCAGTCGGATCTACCAGGGCCACCACTGGCCGACGGACGTGACCGCGTCGTACCTGCTCGGGACGACGTGGCTCGTCGGCCTGGCGGCCGTGTACCGGCGGGTCAAGGAAGCCGGCGCTCGACGCGCGCCGCCGGCATGACCGTGGCCGAGGCGGAGGCCGCCGCATCTCCGCGCGCGCCGCGCCGCGTCCGGACCATCCTCAACGCGAAGGCCGGGGCGAAGGGCGCGATCCCGACCAACGACGCGAGCCCCGATCGCCTCCGCGAGATCCTCGCGCCGCTCGGTCTCGCCGACGACCTCGTGGTGTCCGAATCCGTTGACGAGGCGAAGGCGATCACGCGAGCCGCAGTCGCTGACGGGTACGAGGTGGTCGTCGCCGCCGGTGGCGACGGCACCATCGGCGCCATCGCCGCGGAGCTCCTCGGGAAGGACACCGCACTCGGCATCCTGCCGCTCGGCAGCATCATGAACATCGGCCGGATGCTCGGGCTGCCGCGCGAGCTCGAAGCGGCGGCAACCGTCCTTTCGGCAGGTGTCGTCCGTTCCGTCGACGTCGGTGAGGCGAACGGCCGCACCTTCTACGAGGCAGGCTCGGTCGGGATGAATGCCGCCATGTTCCGCGAGGCGCAGCGCTTCGACCGCGGCGACTACGTGTCCGTCCTGCGGACGATCTGGGTCGCGTTCCGCTACCGCCCGGCACGCATGACGATCGAGCTCGACGATCGCACCGTCCGGACGCGCGCGCTCATGGTGACGGTGTCGAACGGCCCGTACACGGGGGCGGGGATGACGGTCGCGCCGGACGCGAAGCTCGACGACGGGACGTTCGACGTCGTCGTCTTCCGGCATTTTTCGAAGCTCGATTTACTCCGCCACCTGGCGACGATCGCCTTCGGGCGGCGGAAGTACTCGCCACACGTCACGACGTACCGCTCGAGGCGGGTCCGGGTCTCGAGCCGGAGGCCGCTCCCGACGCGCGCGGATTCGAACGACCTCGGGACGACGCCGGTCGAGTTCGTGACGCGGCCGCGCGCACTGCGCGTCGTCGTGCCGCCCGCCGAGCTGGGCGGCGTGAATCGCCTCGAGAACGCGCGGTCGCGCTGACCGGACCGCGCGGCGCGAAGGCACGCGTCGCCCGCGGCGTCGACGATGAGACCAATGCCAACTGGCGACACCTTCGGCGCGCTGCGAGGCCCTGTTATGGCCCTGACAGCCGCGCTCGGAAGCGAGACGGCTTGGTGTCACGAAGCAACGCCAGCATGGGTCGAACTGGCGCTCGCACAGCCGCAGCGGGCAGAGGACCGAGCGATGAGCCGGCGCGGGCGCCGGAGACCGAAGCAAGAGGACGGAGCCATGACGATGAACTCGAGCACGCAGTCGTCAAGCCGCAGCAAGAAGATGAACGGCGGTACGGCGAGCGGCGACCGGCTCCAGGAAGCCGCGAGCGGCATCGCCGATCAGGCGACCCGGACCGCCGAGGCGCAGGCGACGAATACGATGGCGAAGGCCGGCGACGCCCTTCAGCAGGTCGCGCAGGCGATCCGCGACGGCAGCCAGCAGCTCCGCGAGCAGCGGCCGGAGTTCGCCGGCGTTGCCGATACGGCGGCGCAGAAGGTCGAGGACGCCTCGGCGTATCTGAAGCAGCACGACGCGGCGGAGGTCGCCTCGTACGTCCAGGACTTCGCCCGGCGCCAGCCGGCGATGGTGATCGTGGGCGGGCTGGGCCTCGGGCTGCTCGTGGGGCGGTTCCTGCGGAGCGGCAGCTCCACCAGCCAGTACGGCGGCGACTACGGCCAGAGCTACGGCTCCGGCTACAGCGCGGGACGCACCTACGCCGACACGTACGGCGGCACCGGCACGACGGGCTACGGAGCCGGCGCGGGCACGGCTGGCTCGACGGCGTACGGCACCGGCACGACCGGCTACGACACGATGACCACGACCGCCGACAGCGACACGATGTCGATGGAGACCGCCGGCCTGACGGACACCGGTGCCGACGATGAGCTTGGCGGGACGGCCGGCAGCGGCACCGCCGACTCCGGACGACGGAGCTGACCATGGACGAGACGCGGGACGAGCGTTCGCTCGGCCAGCTCTTCGGCGACCTCTCGCGCCAGCTCGGGACGCTCGTCCGCAAGGAGATCGAGCTCGCGCGGACGGAGATGACCACCCGCGCCACGGCCGTCGGCCGTGACGCCGCGATGCTCGGCGCGGGGACCGCGGCGCTCTACGCCGCGTTCCTCGGCCTGATGTTCGCGGCCGTCCTGTTGCTCATCGATGCGGGCCTGACGCCGTGGATGGCGGCCCTTCTCGTAGCCATCGTCGTCGGCATCATCGGCGGCGCGCTCGTCGCGCGCGGTCGTGCGGCACTCCAGCAGTCCGAGATGGCGCCACGGGCAACCATCGACACCCTCAGGGATGACGCCGATTGGGCGAAGGAGAGGATCAAGTGACAGACCAGGATGAAAGCACGCGGGGCTGGAACAGCCCCGACGCGAATGTCGATGCGCACTCGTTCGACACCGCCGGGGATGCGACGGCCGACGGCTTGACGAGCGACGAGATCACCGCCGAAGGCGTGACCGCCGATCCGGAGATCGACCAGCTCGTCGAGGAAATCGTCTACACGCGGGAAGAGATGACCGGCACGGTCGAGGAGATCGGCGACCGGCTCGACCCGAAGAACATCGTGGCGCAGGCCACCGGCAGCGTCCGCGACGCGACGATCGGAAAGGTGGAGTCAGTGGCGACATCAGCGAGCGACATGGTGAACAACGTCGGCCAGACCGCCGGCGACGTCGTCGGAAACGTCGGGCAGACGGCGCAGCAGGCCGGATCGGGGATCGTCGAGTCGATCCGCCGCAACCCGGTTCCCGCGGCGATGATCGGCATCGGCCTCGGCTGGCTGGCTCTCTCCTCGCGTGGCAGCTCGTCGAGCAGCCGCTACAACGACTGGAGCGACGGGGGCCGCAACTGGAGCGGACAGTCCTTCAGCGACGGCGGCCGGATGGCCGGCGAGACGTGGGACACGACCGGCTACGGCGACACCGGCTACGGCGGCAGCGGGACGTCCGGGCAGGGCATCACGGACAAGGTGGGCGGCAAGGTCGGCCAGGTCCAGCAGACCGCCGGCGAGGTCGTCGGTCAGGTCCAGCAGACCGCCGGCGAGGTGCCGTATCAGGTCCAGAACGTCGCGCGCCAGGTCGGCGACAACGCCGGTCGGGTCGCGCAGGAGAACCCCCTCGCGCTCGGCGCCATCGCGCTGGCGGTGGGGACGGCCGTCGGGATGGCGCTCCCGACGACCAAGCCGGAGCGCCAATTCATGGGTCAGGCGCGGGACACGCTCATCGACAAGGCCGAGACGAAGGCCACCGAGGCGATGAGCAAGGTCGAGGAGTCTGCTCAGCAGTAGTCCCGGTCCCTCTCTCGCCCGACAGGCGCGGCCCCGAACCTCCTCCCCGGGGCCGCGCCTTTCCATGTCCGCTCGACGGTCCCCGCGGCGCGCTTCGACCGCCACCTGGTCGGCCGCCGCCATCCCGTCCAGCACGTCGAAGGCGACCAGCTCGCACCACACGTCGAAGGCGACCAGCTCGCACCACACGTCGCGACCGCCCACAGTCGGCGCGCGACCGTCCGGAAGGCTCGGCGGGTGTTATGCCGCACGGTCTCGCAAGCCGCCGACTCGGATCATTTGCTACTTGCGATCGTCCGGCCCGGCCGACACACTCGTAGCAACAATCAGCCGAGCTGCGAGACCCGAGTTGACGCGGCCTCGGACGAATGGGTGACGCGCGTGCGCGGCATCGAATACGACGACCGTCGTATGGAGGAGTCATGCGCTCCACTCGTCTCGCCGCGACCATCGTTGCCGCCATTCTGACGTTGCTGCTGCCGTTGACGGCGATTGCGGCGCCCCTCACGCCCGGCGGCTCCACCGAAGTGACGGTGGGGAGCAACGACGTGCTGTTCTCGCAGAACAAGCAGAACGAGCCCGGATTGGCGGTCAACCCGGTGCACCCGAACATTCTCGCCGCCGGCGCGAACGACAACATCGACCTCGAAGCGTGCAACGCGGGCGACGATCGGACCTGCCCGTTCACCCCGGGCGTCGGCGTGTCCGGCGTGCAATTCTCGACCGACTCCGGGCGGACCTGGACCCAGCCGACCTATACCGGGTATTCCGCGCGCGTCGCTGCGAGTTGCCTCGGGCAGCCCGACATCGCGCCGGGCGTGCCGCCGGCGACGGACACCGGCTGCGTGCCGCAGGTCGGAGGGCCGATCGGCACCCTTCCGAAGTACTACGAGCACGACATGGTTTCGAACGGCGACCCCGAGCTGGCCTTCGGCCCGATCCGCAGGAACGGAACGTTTTCGTGGGCCAACGGCCAGCGCCTGTACTACGCGAATATCGCGACGAACTTCCCCGGGCGGCATGGCTTCGCGGGCGCCGCTGCGATCGCGGTGTCGCGGACGGACGACATCGGCGGCGCGATCGCCGGAAACAACAACGCCTGGAAGGATCCGGTCATCGTGACCCGCCAGAACTCGGCGTTGTTCAGCGACAAGGAGCAGATCTGGGCCGATAACGCGGCGTCGAGCAGCTACTTCGGCAACGTCTACGTTTGCAACGTCGGGTTCCGCGGCGCCGCGGGGTCTGAGCCCGTGCTGTTCGCCCGGTCCACCGACGGCGGCGACACGTGGCGCACGCGCCAGCTCACGGCCGCGACGAACAACAACCAGACCGGCGGGCGCCAGGGGTGCGCGATCCGGACCGACAGCAACGGCGTCGTTTACGTCGTCTGGATCGGCACGGACATCAGGACACGCCAGGCCGTCTTCTACCAGGCCCGGTCCTTCGACGGCGGAGCCAACTTCGAGCGCGCTCGGGCGGTTGTCCGGCCGATCGCCGGTATCGGGCAGTTCGACCCGGCGCAGGGCCGGTTCACGATCGACGGCATCGCCGGCGCTCGGACCGACAGCTTCCCGAGCATCGACATCGCGAACGGTGCGCCGTCCGGCGCGGACGCCACGAACGAGATCGTCGTCACCTGGTCGGACGACCGGGCGGGCACGAACAACGAGCGCGCATACGTCGCAACGTCGACGAATGGCGGCCGGACGTACTCGGCTCCGATCAACGCGAACGACGGCACCGACCGGGCGAACTTCCCCGCGATCGCGATCTCGCCCGACGGCACCGACGCGTATCTCGTCTACAACGCGTGGCTCGATCCGTGGCGCAACGAGACAGCGTCCTCCCGTCGGATGCAGGGCGTCGTTCGCCATGCCGAGGTGAACCCCACGACTGGCGCGTTGGGAGCGTGGACGACCCTCCTCCGTGGCGGTGTCGGTGACGGCCGAGGGTCCAGCGCGAACGCCCTGACGTCGGAATTCCTCGGCGACTACAACTACGCCGTGGCGACCCGGGACTTCGGGTCCGCCG
The DNA here is from genome assembly GCA_035264845.1 of Candidatus Limnocylindrales bacterium. Classification (GTDB taxonomy): domain Bacteria; phylum Chloroflexota; class Limnocylindria; order Limnocylindrales; family CSP1-4; genus JACDAV01. The sequence goes on from DATFPL010000230.1 coordinate 6,135, forward strand.
TCTGGAACGACGTCCGAAACGCTGCCGTCTGTCCCGCGATCAACGCGTACCGTCAGGCCTTCGTCGAAGACGTTCTGAGCGGCACTGCGGAGCCGCTCGTCGGCGACGAAAAGGAAGACCCTGAGTCCGCCGTCGAGCTTCCCGCATCGCACTCGACCGCCCTGCGCCCCGGGCCGAACACTCAGTGCCCCGCGACGTTCGGAAACTCCGACATTTACGGCGGGACGTTCAGCGACGACTCGTAGAGCTGCAGCCGGACTGGCCGCGTCGCGGCCGCGGTGAGACCGTCAGCACGACAAAAGGCCCGCCGTCGGCGGGCCTTTTCGTATACTCCGGGAGGGGACGACGGCGACCGCCGAGACGAGGTGGACGATGGGGACGAGCACCGCAGCCGGGCGGATGACCAGCGAGGAGATCGTTCGGCTCTCGCGGGAGCACACGTTCTTCTCGTGGTCCGTCCAGGGCGCGATCGACCCGATCGCCATCGACCGCGCCGAGGGCGTCTACCTCTACACGCCTGAAGGACGGCGGATCCTGGACTTCAACAGCCAGCTGATGTCGGTCAACATCGGCCACGGCGATCGGCGCGTGATCGACGCCATCACCGAGCAGGCGACGAAGCTCCAGTACGTCCAGCCGGCATTCGCGACGGAGCCGCGCGCTCGCCTCGGGGCGAAGCTCGCGGAGATCCTGCCGGGCGACCTCGACAAGGTCTTCTTCACGCTCGGTGGCGCCGAGGCGATCGAGAACGCGATCAAGCTCGCGCGCCACTACACCGGCCGCTACAAGGTCCTCGCCCGCTACCGCTCGTATCACGGCGCGACGCTCGGCGCGATGACGCTGACGGGCGATCCGCGGCGCTGGGCGAACGAGCCAGGTCTCGTCGGCGTGGTCCGCTACCCCGACACGCACCGCTGGGGCGAGAAGGAGCCGCGACCCGTCGAGGAGTCGCTGCGCGGCCTGGAAGACGTCATCCGCTACGAGGGGCCGCACACGATCGCGGCGATTTTCCTCGAGACGATCGTCGGTACGAACGGGATCCTCATCCCGCCTGACGGGTACATCCAGGGCGTCCGGGCGCTGTGCGACAAGTACGACATCCTGATGGTCGCGGACGAGGTGATGGCGGGCTTCGGCCGAACCGGGCGCTGGTTCGCCATCGATCACTGGGACACGGTTCCCGACCTGATGACGATGGCGAAGGGCCTGACGAGCTCCTACCTGCCGCTCGGCGCCGTCGCGATGAGCCGGAAGATCGCCGCGAAGTTCGAGACGCAGATGTACTACGGCGGGCTCACGTACAGCAGCCACGCCGTCAGCTGCGCGGCGGCACTCGCGACGATCAATGTCTACGAAGAGGACGGGCTGATCCAGAACGCCGCGCGACTCGACGGCGTCATGCGCTCGCACCACGAGCGGCTGTACGCGAAGCATCCGTCCGTCGGCGCGATCCGCAACCTGGGGCTGTTCGGGATCATCGACCTCGTCCGGTCGCGCGAGCCGTATACGCCGCTCACGCCATTCAACGGCACGAGCGACGAGATGAAGGCGGTCACGAAGTTCCTCCGCGACAACGACCTCTACACGATGATCGCCAACAACTCGATCCACACGAACCCGCCGCTGTGCATCACCGAAGAGCAGCTGGCCGAAGGGTTCGACGTGATCGACCGCGCGCTCGACATCGCTGACCGGGCCGTCGCGAGTTGACCGTGGCGGTCACGGCCGCGACGGCTCGGCGATCGTCGCGGCCGGCGAGCGTGCGCTCGCTTCGCCCCATCGTCGGGTTTGCCGCCGTCGTGGTCGTGCTCGTCGCCGTGTGGGAGATCGCGAAGTGGCTCGCCGGCGACCCGTGGCGCTTCGACTCGTTCCTCGGGACCGGCATCGGGATCCACCATACGCCGCCGTTCCACCTCATCCAGCTCAGCGACATCAATCTGCCGCACATGTGGGACGTCGTCGGCGCATTCACGACGCCCGACGCCGCCGGTGAGCCGGGGATCGCGACCCTCATTGGTTCGGCACTCTTCACGCTGCGCGGCGCGGTCGTCGGGTTTGCGCTCGGGGCGTCGTTCGGGCTCGCCCTTGCAGTCCTGCTCGTCCACGTTCGGATACTCGAACGGGCGCTCGTCCCGCTCGTCGTCGCCAGCCAGACGATCCCGATCGTCGCGCTGGCGCCGATCATCGTCGTCGGGCTCCAGGCGGACTGGTTCGGGATCGCGATCGTCGCCAGCTACCTGACGTTCTTTCCCGTGACCGTCGCCGCGATCCGCGGGATGCGGGCCGCAGACCCTCGCGCATTCGAGCTGCTTCGGTCGTATGCCGCCGGGCGCCGCGAGATCCTCGCCAAGCTGCGGTGGCCTGCCTCGTTTCCTTACCTGTTCACCGCCTTCAAGATCTCGGCCACCGCCTCGATCGTCGGGGCGATCGTCGGCGAGCTCCCGTCGGGCTTCCGCGAGGGACTCGGCGGTCGGATCCTGCTCGCGATGCAGTACTACACGCTGAGCCCGGCGGACCTGTGGGCGACCGTCATCGTCGCCGCGGGATTGGGGATCGCCGCGTTCCTTGCCGTCGTCGCCGTCGAGCGGTACGCGCTCCGCGACCAGCGGGCACTCGACGCCACCGGCGCCGCGTCGTGACGGCGTCGTCCACGCCCTGGTCACCGGGGAGTCCGGGCGGCCCCGATGACGCCGTCGTCCGCCTGTCCGGCGTGTCCATGGTGTTCGGCGGCGATTCCGGCGCCGGGCGACGTGTCGAGGCGCTTCGCGACATCGATCTGAGCGTCGGTCGGGCCGAGTTCGTGTCGCTGATCGGCCCCTCCGGCTGCGGCAAGTCGACGCTCCTGCGGATTGTCGGCGACCTCATCGCACCCAGCGCGGGCACGGTCACCGTCAACGACAAGCCGGCCCGGCGCGCACGCCTCGATCGTGACTACGGGATGGTCTTCCAGGCGCCCGTGCTGTTCGACTGGCGGACGGTCCAGAAGAACGTCGAGCTGCCGCTCGAGATCACGGGTGTTCCGAGCAGGCAACGCGAGGCCAGGGCGCGCGAGATGCTCGAGCTCGTTGAGCTGTCGGACTTCGCGACTCAGCGGCCGTGGCAGCTGTCGGGCGGCATGCAGCAGCGAGTGGCGATCGCTCGCGCGCTGGCGCTCGATCCGTCGATCCTTCTCATGGACGAGCCGTTCGGCGCGCTCGACGAGATGACGCGCGAGCGGATGAACCTCGAGCTGCACCGCATCTGGGCGCGGACCCGCACGACGGTCATCTTCGTGACCCACTCGATTCCCGAGGCGGTCTTTCTGTCGACACGGGTCGCCGTGATGTCGGCAAGACCCGGGCGCATCTCGAAGATCGTCCCGATTGACCTCCCGCGTGACCGCAACGTCGAGACGCGCGAGATGGAGCGTTACTTCCAGCTCGTCACGCAGGTCCGGGAAGCGCTGAGGGCACCGGATTCCGACACTTCACCCGAAACGTCCGAGCGACAGGACGCGGCGCTCGCGCGAGCGCGGGCGGAGGGGCCGGGCCAGTGACAATCGCGACGGTCGCGGAGCCGTCGGGCCGGGCCGCCGCGCGTCTCTTCGCCGTGCGGCAGGCAAGCGACGTCGCGCCGCCCCTCGTGGCGTTTCTCGGCGCCGTAGCCGTCTGGGAAGTGGTCGTCCGGGCGTTCGGCCTCAAGCAGTTCATCCTGCCGGGCCCGCTCGCGATCGCCGCAGCGTGGCAGGCGAACCTCCCGGTCCTCGTTTCGGCGACCGCCTACACGCTCGGCGAGATCCTCGGCGGGCTCCTGATGGGCGTCGTGGCCGGCGTCCTCGCGGGCGGCGTCACCGCGAGATTCGCCCGTGTTCGCGGATCGCTCCTCCCGTTTGCGATCGCCGCGAACTCGGTGCCGATCATCGCGTTCGCCCCGATCTTCAACAACTGGTTCGGCGTCGATTCGCAGGTTTCGAAGGCGATGATCGCGGCCGTCCTCGTCTTTTTCCCCGTCATGATCAGCACCGTCCGCGGGCTCCTCGCCGTGGATCCAGCCGCGCTCGAGCTGATGCGGTCGTACGCCGCGCCAGAGCGGAAGGTGCTTCGCAGTGTCCGCGTCCCGAACGCGGTGCCGTTCGTGTTCACGTCGCTCCGCGTCGCGACGACGCTCGCGACGATCGGCGCGATCGTCGCCGAGTATTTTGCGGCGCCGCGGGGCAGCCTCGGCCAGTACATCGCGACGCAGTCGGCGTTCCTCGCCTTCGACCGCTCGTGGGCGGCGATCGTCTTCGCCGCGGCGATCGGGATCGGCCTCTACCTGCTCGTCGTCGGGCTCGAGCGCGTCGTGAGTCCGTGGGCGGCCGCCAGGGGCGGGGCGACGTGACCGCGGGTTCGCGGGATCGCTAGACTGCCCGCGACAGTGCGACGGCCCGGCGTGCACCGCGGAGGGCCAGGAGGAGGAGACGAGGGATGAGGTCGAAGCGGACGGTTGCGCTGCTTGCGGCGCTGAGCGTTGTGTTGGCCGCTTGTACCGCCACACCGGCGGGCTCCAGCGCATCGAAGACCGCGATCAAGCTCCAGCTCCAGTGGTTTCCCCAAGCGCAGTTCGCCGGCTATTACGCCGCGCTCGACAAGGGCTATTACTCGGACGAAGGACTGGATGTGACGATCCTTCCAGGCGCCGTCGACATCGTCCCGGCGACGGTCGTCGCCGGCGGCAAGGCGGAGTTCGGAATCTCGTGGGTCCCGCGGATGCTCGCGCCGCGCGAGAGCGGCGCCGATGTCCAGGTCATCGGGCAGGTCTACCAGCGGTCGGCAACGACGCAGATCGCCTTCAAGGCCACCGGCATCAGCAGCGTCAGCGACTTCAAGGGCAAGAAGATCGGCAGCTGGGGGTTCGGCAACGAGTTCGAGCTGTTGGCCGGCATGCGCAAGGCGGGCCTCGACCCCGACAAGGACGTCACTGTCGTGCCTCAGCAGTTCGACATGAACGCGTTCGTCGGCGGTCAGATCGACGCGGCCCAGGCGATGACGTACAACGAGTACGCCCAGGTCCTGGAGACGAAGAACCCCAAGACCGGGCAGCTGTTCAAGCCGGAAGACCTGAACGTCATCAAGTGGGAAGACCAGGGCACGTCGATGCTCCAGGACGCCATCTTCACGTCCGAGGCGTGGCTCGCGAAGTCCGGCAATGAGGACGTCGCCGTCAAGTTCCTCAAGGCCTCGTTCCGTGGCTGGATCTTCTGTCGCGATAACGCGGCCGAGTGCGTCGACATCGTGGTCAAGCACGACGCCAAGCTGCCGAAGGGCCACCAGGCCTGGATGCTCAACGAGGTCAACGCCCTGATCTGGCCGTCCCCGAACGGGATCGGGATGATGGACCAGGCGGCGTTCGACAGAACGGTCCAGATCTCGCTCGAGTCGAAGGTCCTGAAGGCCGCACCGACGGGCAAGGCATTCCGGAACGACCTCGCCCAGAAGGCGCTCGACGCACTCGGCTCGACCGTCGATACGAAGGGCGCGAGCTGGACGAAGCAGACCGTCGCGCTGACCGAGGGCGGCAAGTAGGCCGAACGCGCAGCAGATCGAGCGGCCGGTCCGTCGGGCCGGCCGCTATTCGTTGAATTGCCTGGCGAGCAGCCCCGGCGGCGCGGAGATGCCGCCGGGGGCGCCGCGAGTCCCTCTTGAATGCCCCGTGGCCGGCCTTCGACACGCCGCCGCCGGCCCGTCCGGCGCGCGCCCCAGGCCGCGGCGTGGCGCGTCCGTCGGCCCCGCGCGCCGCTCCCGCAACTACGGAGCGCTGATCGCGATCCTGCCGCCCACCTTCGAGAACGTGATGTGGATCTGCATCACGATGTCCTGCATCTGGCGCGAGACGCGGCCGCTGCCCTTCAGGGTCCAGTCCCCGGACACGGGGTGGCCGCTATCGTCGATGACGAGGTCGAAGGCGCTGTCCGTGACCCGCTCCTCGCTGAGATTGACCGCGGGGATCTGATCCGGTGTGAGGAGGCGCGACCTGGCGAACGTTACGTGGACCCGCCGGTTGGCGCCGGTCCCGCTGCTCGCGCCGACCTTCAGGTCGCCGATTGCGGTGATCGACGCGAACGGACTGTTCGACCGGCTGGCGGGGAAGGTCGTGAGGCGCTTCCACGCGCCGCCGATCGCGACCCACGCCTTGCCGCCCACATACCGGACGCCAACGGTGTACACGCCGCCCCGGTCGTACTTGTACCGCGTCGAGGTCGAGTAGTCGTCGCCGGACACGTCGAGCTGGCCCGTCACGAACAGCGTCGTGATCGACGCCGCGACGGTGCCCTTGTACGAGGCGTGATACGAGAGCTTGCCGCTCGTCGCCAGCTTCACGAACGCCGCCACGGCGGGATCGACTGGCTTGGGCGTGGGCGTGGCGACGGGCGGCAGGTCGAGCGTCGCCAGGACCTGCGGCGTTGCCCCGTCGCCGCCCTCGCAACCGACGACGAGCAGTGCGGCGACCACCAGGGCCATCGCGCCCATGCGGAAAACCCTCCGAAGCGTCATCGGCCCTCCCGCGAAATGGAACTCGCCCGGACGGGAGGCGAGGCCTCCGTGTCCGGGCGAGGTTAACGGTTCGATCAAGCCGGCCGGAGGCCGGCAAATGACCTAGTTGACCGAGAAGTAGGTCACGTCCGCGGCTCCGGCGTACGAGATGACGCCGAACCACCGCTTCGCCACGTCGAGGCCGGTCCAGTTCGCGTTTAGCGTCACCGGGACGCCGACCGTGACCGATGCCGGATTCGGCGTGACGGATGCGTTGCCCGCGCTCGTGCTCGGAACGACGAAGTTCGCGAGCCCGTAGGTCGTCGAGCCGCCCGGGGTAGAGAAGCCGTTCACGTACAGGTCGTACGTGCCGGCCGCCGGGTTGACGAGGGTCACCTGCTCGTCCCCGCTGCCCGAGGCGGACAGATCGACGAGCGTCCCGCCCTTGTAGACGAACAGGTCGAGGTCGGCAGTGTTGTCCGCGGAGTCGAGCGAGAAGCGAGCCGCGCGCGTCGCCGCCGGGACCGTCACGTGGTAGACCTTCGTGTCGGCATCCGCGACCGGGGCGTCGATGTCGAATGCGCCCGTCGTGACGCTGTCCTGGATCGGGGTGACGCCGACGAGGCCGGAGACCGTCGTCGACAGCGAGCCGGTGAAGCCGGGCGTCGCCTGGAACTGGACGGAGCCACTCGCGCTCGCCGCGCCATGGACCTCCTCGGGGGCCGCGACCGCGACCGGGCGCACCGTGATCGGCGATCGAACGCGATGGGTGCGGTCGGTCCAGGTGAGCGAGCCGATCGCCCACTCGTTGAATGCCGCGGTCGTCCGGGTGAACTGGACGGTGAACGACGCCGTCGCGCCTGCCGCCAGGGTCAGCTTCGATGGCGTGACCGCCACGTCGAATCCCGGCACGTTGACGCTGGCGGTGTACTTGGCCGTCGCGCTCCCGACGTTCCTGACCGTACGCGTCACGGTCTGGATGCCAGCCAGGCGGCCGATCGCGATCGAGGCCTGGTTGAGCTGGCTACCGGCGAGCGGGGTCAGCGTGTCGTTCGGTGGCGCGAACTGGACGCCGAGGCCGACGAGATAGCGGCGGTAGTCCGTGGCCGTCGTCGGATAGACGAGGCCGGGATCGGCAGCCGGATTCGGGTTCACGAAGCCCGCGCCCTGCGCGAACGGATCCCCTGCGCTCGAGACGGTGTCCCGGGCGCTGGTCATGATCGCGGACTTGATCTCGGACGGAAGCCACGTCGGGTGGAGCGCCTTGAGGAGCGCGCCGATCCCGGCGATGTGCGGCGACGCCATCGACGTGCCGGACATGAAGTCCCACACCCGGCCGTGCGCGAACGGCGGCGCCGTCGCGGCGACGACGTCGTTGCCGGGCGCTGCGATATCGGGCTTGAGGATGTCGCCGCCGGTCGTCGTCGACGGGCCGCGCGACGAGAAGTCGGTGATCTCGGGGACCTGCGGGGCCGCGGCCAGCTCGGTCGCGGTCAGCGGCACGATCTTTGCTGTGGCGGATGCGCTGGCCGACGTGATGTAGGCCTTGATGGCGTCGCCGTCGGTCTGGACGACGTGGACCGACGGAACCGCGTGGTAGTCGCCGTTGATCGAGTTCGGCGAGACGTTCGCCAGGACCATCCCGGCGCCGCCCGCTCGCTTGACTTCGAAGCTCTTGTCGATCCGGGCATTGACGCCCCGATCGCAGACCACGATCTTGCCGGCCGCTTTCGCGGGATCGAGGGTCCCATCGAAGCAGCGGTTGGCGTCGGCCGTCGCCGCTGCGGCGAGCTTCACGCTGGCCGCCGTCGCAAGCGGATGCAGGTCGGGCAGGCCAACCGTCGTGGAGGCGCCGACATAGCGGGCTCCGTTGCCGAGCTGGACCACCTGGAAGGCGCGGCGGAACGTCGCTGCGGCGACGGTGGTGAGCCACGGCGACGGGTGGTCGAGCGTGCTCGTACCCGGGCCGCTATTGCCGGCCGAGTTCGCGACGAAGACTCCGGCGTTCGAGGCGACACGGAAGGCGTTCTCGACCGCGTCGAGCGGGCTCGACTCACTCGTCGCGCCGATCGAGTAGTTGAGGACGTCGACGCCGTCCGCGACCGCGTCGTTGATCGCGGCGACGCTGTCCGAATTGGCACAGCCGTCCGCGATGTTCTTCCGGCCGTCCCAGCAGACCTTGTACATGGCGAGCTTCGCGCCGGGCGCCATGCCCGAAGCGTTGCCGATGTCGTGCCCGTCGATCGTGATGTGGACGTTGTTGTTGCCGGCCGCCGTGGACGACGTGTGGGACCCATGGCCCGCGCCGTCGCGCGGCGAGATGTAGTCCTCCGTCGCGATGTTGTTCTGCCCGAATCCACCGACGTAGAACCGTGCGCCGATCAGCTTGTCGTTGCAGTTGCTCGCATTGAACTGCTCGCCTGTCACGCAAGTGCCCTGCCAGTCGGCGGGCACCGGGATCCCGGTGTTCCCCGCGAAGGACGGGTTTTCCGGCCAGATCCCCGTGTCGATCACACCGACGACGATGCCGGCGCCGGCCTTCGCACCTCCGCCCAGCTGCGACCACACGCCCCCGGCGGCGTCGAGGCCCAGGAAGCTGGGTGTCAGCGTCGTGTCGGGCTGAGAGAGGCGATCGAGCTCCAGGCGCACGACGTCGGCCTGCTGCGCCAGCGCCTGCGCCTGGCGCGCGGTCAGCTTCGCGGCGATGCCGTTGTTCGTGACCGTGTAGTCGTAGATCTTCGAGGCGCCGACCTTGGCGAGCGCCGCGTCGTGCTTCGCGACGAGGTGCGCCTGCCACTTCTGAACTGCGGCCGCGTTCCTGTCGATCTTGTGGCCCGCCTGCGGGCGGGTCGCTGCGAAGCCGCGGACCGACCCGTCGTACTCGACGACAGGCGCGTCGGCGAACGTCACGATGTAACGACCGGCCTGGTAGGCGGCAGCGGCGGCATTACCGGCCGGGCTGGCTGCGATAGCGGGCGACGCGAAGTTCGCGACGACCAGGGCGATGAGCGCGAGGGCGGCGAGGGGCGCGCGACGAGACCTCGTCAAACTGGATCCCACTTTCTCCTCCATCCCGCCGTCGCGGACGCGAGATCGCGTCCATCAGTACGGCGGGCAATCCGCGGGGATGCGGAGCATCCGCAAATTGGGGGCCAGCTGTCAACGCCACTCGCGCACGGGTTCAGTGAGCGATGCCGAGCAGCAACAAACTTTTGACCGAGGTGCCGGAGTCGTTGGTCGTGCCGAATCGTTGGTCCGCGTTGCCGCCCCCGTGTCACCCCCACTCGGGCGTGCGCCGGATCGTCGTTTCCCGGGCGGCGGTACATCTCGACGTTGCTGCACCACAGGCATTCCGCCCCGCAGCCTGACCGGGAGCCAAGGTGGCATCCGTCGGCACCGTCGTCCTCCTCCTCGCGTACGTCGCGGCGATCGCCGTCCTGGCCGGGCGAATCGGACTTCCGTACCCGATCCTCATGGTCATCGGCGGGCTCGCCCTCGGGTTCGTTCCGGCGCTGCCCCGCGTCGAGCTCCAGCCCGACCTCGTCCTCCTGATCTTCCTGCCGCCGATCCTCTTCGCCGCGGCATACGAGACGTCGCCGCGCGACCTGTGGCGGGACCGGCGGCCCATCACGCTCCTGGCGTTCGGCCTCGTCCTCGCCACGACCCTTGCCGTCGCCGCCGTCATCACGTGGCTCGTCCCGGCGGTGCCGTTCGCAGCCGGCGTCGCACTCGGCGCGATCGTGTCGCCCCCCGATGCGATTGCCGCGACATCGATTGCCCGACGGCTCGGGCTCCCTCGGCGGCTCGTCACGATCCTCGAGGGCGAGAGCCTCGTCAACGACGCCACCGCGCTCGTGACGTATCGGTTCGCGGTCGCGGCAGCCGTGACCGGGTCGTTCAGCGTCGGCGACGCCGCGTTGTCGTTCGTCGGCGTCGCGGTCGGCGGAGTCGCCATCGGTCTCGTCGTCGGATCGGTCGTCAACTTCCTGTTCGCGCGGCTCGAGGACCCGCCGGTCGAGGTCCTGGTGTCGCTCATCGCGCCGTTCGCGGCGTACGTGTCGGCCGAATCGGTCCACGCCTCCGGCGTCCTGGCCGCCGTCGCGGCAGGTTTGTGGCACGGCTGGCGCGCGCCGCGCGTGCTGAAGTCGAACACGCGCGTGCTGGTCGGGTCGGGGACGTGGGCGACGATGCTGTTCGTCGTCAACGGTGTCGCGTTCCTGCTCATCGGGCTCCAGCTGCCGAACGTCATGTCCGATGTTGGAGGGCGATCTGCGGGCGAGCTCGCGTGGCTCGCGATCGCCGTCAGCGCCACGGTCATTTTGGTGCGGCTCGCCTGGGTCTTTCCGGCGACCTACATCCCCCGCTGGATCCTCCGCCGCCTGGGAGACGACGAGCCGCCACCGTCGCCGCGCGTCGTCGGGATCCTTGGCTGGGCGGGGATGCGCGGCGCGGTGTCGCTCGCGGCGGCACTTGCGCTGCCGCTCGATCCGCCGTTCCCCGAGCGCGGCCTCATCGTCTTCCTGACGTTCGTCGCGATCCTCGTCACGCTCGTCGGCCAGGGGCTGACACTGCCGCTGCTCATCCGCCGCCTCGGCGTCGGCGACGACGGGTCGACCGAACGGGAGGAGCTGCAGGCGCGGAACGTGGCGACCGAGGCCGCGTTGCGCCGGCTCGACGAGCTCGAGACGGAGTTTCCCGATCACGTCCCGCTCATCGAGGAGATCCGCGGTCGGTACCAGCACCGGGCCGGACACTACGAACGCGCGCACGACGGCGACGAGCTCGTCGAGGACCCCGAGGAGCGCGACCACGTGGAGATCCGGCGCGCCGTGCTCGCCGCCGAAAGAGCGGCCGTGATCGACCTCCGCGACGACGGCGAGATCAGCCACGAGGCGCTCCGGCGGGTCGAGCGCGACATCGATCTCGAGGAGGTCCGCGGTGACGCGTGATCGAATCCTCGGCGACCGATGAATTTCGGCCGCCGAGGTCGTCACGTACGCTGAACCCCGGCGACCTTGAAGGAGCGGACATGACCGAGCAGATCACCCAGCCGACGACGCGGACGGTCGACGCACCCGGCGCGCTGCTGACCTACGACGTCCGACCGGGCCCCACGACGACACCCGCCCTCATGATCATCGCGTCTCCGATGGGCGCGTCGGGGTTCGGCACGCTCGCCCGCCACTTCACGGATCGGACGGTCGTCACGTACGACCCGCGCGGCGTCGAGCGCAGCACGAAGGCCGATCCGTCCTCCGAGTCGACGCCCGAGCAGCATGCCGACGACATCCACCGCGTCATCGCCGCCGTCGGCGCGGGACCGGTCGATTTGTTCGCGAGCAGCGGGGGAGCGATCAACGCGCTGGCGCTCGTCGCGCGCCATCCCGAGGACGTCCGCACGCTCGTCGCGCACGAGCCGCCGTTGGCCGCGATCGTCCCGGACCACGAAGCGGCGCTGGCGGCGACTCGCGACATCCACGAGACGTACGAGCGCGACGGGATGGGCCCCGCGATGGCGAAGTTCATCGCGATCGTGAGCTACAAGGGGCCCATCACGGACGACTTCCTGAAGCGGCCCGGACCGGATCCCGCCATGTTCGGACTGCCGACCGCGGACGACGGGTCGCGGAACGATCCGCTCCTCGCCCAGAACATCATCACGTCGACCCACTACGAGCCGGCATTCGATGCGCTTCGCGCGGCATCGACGCGGATCGTCGTGGCCGTCGGCGCGCAGGACGAAGGGCAGCTTGCGCGGCGGGCAGCCGAGGCGGCAGCGGAGCGCCTGGGCACGAAGCCGGTGACGTTTCCCGGCGGTCACGCCGGCTTCCTCGGCGGCGAGTACGGCCAGACGGGCGAACCGGACGCGTTCGCGGCCAAGCTCCGCGAGGTCCTCGCGGCCTCCTAGCGAAGTGCGGCGGCGTCAGCCCGCCTTGCCGGTTCCGAACTGGCGGTCGCCGGCGTCGCCGAGCCCCGGCATGATGTAGCCCTTCTCGTTCAGCTGGCGGTCGAGCGCGGCGCAGTGGATCTCGACGTCGGGGTGCGCGGCCGCGACCGCCGCAACGCCCTCCGGCGCGGCGATGAGGTTGACGAGCTTGATCCGTCGCGCGCCCCAGTTCTTCAGCACCTCGATCGCGGCCGTTGCGGACCCGCCCGTCGCGAGCATCGGATCGAGGATCAGGCATACGTCGACAGTCGCCTGGTCGGGCAGCTTGTTGTAGTACTCGACCGGCCGGAGCGTCCGTTCGTCCCGGAACAGGCCCAGGTGCCAGACCTCCGCCGTCGGCATGAGCTCGAGCATTGCGTCGACCATGCCGAGCCCGGCGCGGAGGATCGGCACGAGCCCGATCCGGTCCGCCAGCTGGTGGGCCTGCATCGGCTCGATGGGGGTCCGGATCTCGAGCCGCCTGACGCGCGCGTCGTGGAGCGCCTCATATCCAAGGAGCCACGACAGCTCCCGGACGACCTCGCGGAACTTCTTCGGCTCGGTCTTCTCGTCGCGCAGGATCGCGAGCTTGTGGAGGACGGCGGGATGGTCCGACACGTGGAGCGTCTGGGGCGCGGCGGTCTGGGGCGCGGACACGGGACCCTCGATGCTCGGTCGCGGCGCGGCGGTCGTGGCCGCGCGGGCTGCCGGCATCCTAGCATCGGCTCAGCGCACGAGATCCGATGGCGGCCGATCCCGCGGCGGCGGTTCGGCGGTATCCTCGGGAGCCATCGTCCCGCCCACCGGGAGGACCCCCAGCCTCGTGACCGCGTCCGCCGCACCGCGTCGCCGCTCGTCGGCCGCCGCGCCGCGCCGCGCGGGCGGGAAGTCCCGGGTCGTTCCGCCGATCCTCGTCCGCCAGGTCCGCAACGGGATCGAGGAGAGCGTTCATCGCGGCGACATCGTCGAGGTCGACGCGAGCGGGAAGGTCGTCCGCGGCCTCGGCGACACGGAGCGGGTCGTCACGCTCCGCAGCTGCGTCAAGCCGTTCGGTGCAGTCGCGCTCATCGAGGCCGGCGCGGTCGAGGAGCTTCGTCTCGACGCGGCCGAGATCGCGATCCTCGCGAGCTCGCATTCGGGTGAGGACATCCACGTCCGGACACTGCAGGGCGTCTTCCGGCGAGCGAACGTCAGCCAGAACTACCTCGCAACCGGGTCGGAAGGCATGCCGCTCGACGCGCTCACCGCCGCCCGGCTCGCCCGCGACGGCGAGAAGCCCGGACCCATCCGGCACATGTGCTCCGGGCAGCACGCCGTGTCGATCCTCCTGTCGCGCCTGAAGGGCTGGGACCCGGCCGATTACTGGCACGAGGACCACCCGTCGCAGGTCGCCTATCGCGGCGCTGTCGCGCGGGCGTTCGGCGTGAAGCCGGAGAGCCTCCGCACCGCGATCGACGGGTGCGGCGTGCTCACGTACGCCTTCCCGCTTCGCGAGGTCGCGCGGGCCTACGCGATGCTCGCGGATCCGGAGGCGGTGCCGACGGGCGACCCGCGACGGTCTGTCGTTCGTGCCCTCGCGAGGGTCCGTGATGCGATGCTCGCGGCGCCGGAGATGGTGGCCGGCACGCACGATCGCCTCGACACCTCGCTCATCAAGGCACTTCCGAACCGGATCATCAGCAAGGGCGGGATGGAAGCCCTCCGTGGCCTGGCGATCCTCCCGGGCCCGAGGGCGAGCGGCAGCACGGCGGGCCCGTCGGGGATGGCGATCAAGATCGAGGACGGCGACGGCTACGAGCGCGGGACCTGGGCGGCGACAGTCGAAGGGCTGCGCCAGGCCGGGGTCGTCGACGGCCAGGCGTTGCGCGTGCTGGCGCGCTACCACCGGCCGATCACCCCTGATCCGCACGGGCGGCCGGCCGCCGAGGCCGTCCCCGACTTCGACCTCGCACCACTCGGCGAGCTGATCCGCTGACGAGCCCGCTCGCGGCGCCTCACTGACCGCCCGAGTCGGACGCACCCGATGACCCCCGACGCCGATCCGCACCGAACCCTGGGCCTGTCGCCCGACGCGTCGGCGGCGGAGATCAAGGCCGCGTACCGGCGGCTCGCGAAGGCGTTCCACCCCGACACGGCGGGCGAAGCCGCGATCCCGCGCTTTCTTGCGATCAGGGCAGCCTATGAGCAGCTGACGGGCGCGTCGCCGACGTCGGACCGTGCGGCTCGGGATGCGTGGCGCGCCGATCCGGAACGGGCCCGGGCGGCACGGGAAGCGTGGCGCGCGCGGCGCTCGGGAGGAGGGGCGGCCGCTGGGGGCGCGGGGGGCGGAGCGCGCAGCGGGACCGGGGAGCCAGAGACGAACGATGGCACGGGTGCCTGGCGCGAGAAGCGGCGTGACGGCGGCGCGGCGAACGCGCGACGCTCGCGGGGGACGCGGTCCGGCGAGGCGGGACCGCGGAGCGGGGCCAGAGGCGATCCTGCCGCCGATCGCGCGCCCGACCGTGCGACGCCCGGCTCGACGACGTACGACTTCGCGGAGCAGGAGCCCTTCGACCCGGAGTGGTCCGGCGCGTCGTGGTACGGGACGACGAGCGGCACGTACTGGACGATCAACCCCAGGGAGTACGCGGACCCGCGGAAGCACGGCCCCGAATACCAGGCCCGAGCGCGACGCAGGAGCGATTCCGCGGAGATCGACGAGCCGGACGCGCCCGGTCGGATCGACGACGAACCGCTCGACGCGCCGGCCGGCGAAACGTCGACGACACAAGCCGCCGCTGCGGCCGCACGGGCCGCCCCCGCACCGGCCGCCCCCGCACCGGCCGCCCCCGCATCGGCCGCCTCCGCCCGACCGACTGACGCAG
>DATFPL010000231.1:0-10835 GCA_035264845.1 Candidatus Limnocylindrales bacterium
TGAGCAGATCGAGCTCGGCGAGCTTGAAGGCGAGGATCGCGGTCCGCTGCTGGCCACGCGACGCGAACCCCGCGAGATCCCGCCCTGACAGCTCGAAGATGACGTCGTCGCGGTGGGGCCCGACGAGGGTCGCGCCGTTCCAGATCTCCTTGTCGGCGGTCTCGCGAAGTCGCCGCTCGAGCGCGTCGCGCGGCGACTCACCGGCATCCGCGGGCGCATTCGTCTCGTACCGCAGCGTCAGCCGCCCGGCGTCGGCTTCCTCGGGCGCGATCTCGGCGTGCGCATGCGCGACCGGCGCGGCCACGTCCGTCAGGAGGCGTAGCCGCTCGGCGACGATGGCGCCCCCGCTGTCGAGCAGCGCCCCGTCCCAGTACCGCAGCTCGTCGCGACCGGCCTGCTCCTCGCGGATCGCGCGCAGAAGGCTGTTCCGCTGCTGGAGCGTCCGCCCGTACGTCGCGAGGTCATGTGCGTAGGCCGGCGAACGCTGCGCCGCAAGCTGATCGACCGCCGAGCGTCGGAGCCCGGGTGCGCCCGCGACGAGCAGCATCTCCTCCGGCGCGAAGACGACCGTCCGGAGCACGCCGACGAGGCCGCTCGCCCGTCGGGCGACGCCGTTGACGCGGACGCGCTTCCGTCCTGCGCCCGTGCTTCCCGGTGCGCTCGGTCGAACGAGCGCGACCTCGAGGGTCTCCGCCCCGACGCGGGCCTCCACGCGCGCCAGATCCGCGCCCCACCGGATCAGCTCCGCGTCAGTCGTCGTGCGATGTGACCGGCCCCATGCGGCGAGGACGATCGCCTCGAGGAGACTCGTCTTGCCAGCTGCGTTCGGGCCCCACACGAGCTGTGGGCCAGCGCCGAACTCAACGTCGAGGGACGCGTAGCCCCGAAGGTCGCGGAGTTGGATCGCGTCGAGCACGTGGGATGTGGGGGTCCGGCGCCATCCGACTGGCCCCTCGGCCTGGACCGCTACGACGCCGTCCGGACCGGCATGACGACGTGGACGTACAGGTCGTCGCCGACGGGACGGAACACGCCTGGCGACAGCGGCCCGTTGAGCTCGAGCGCGAACTGCTCCGCGTCGACATTCGTCAGCACGTCGGCGAGGTACCGCGCGTTGAACGCGATCGTCGTCCCGTCGCCCTCGACGGCGGCCTCGACCTGGCCCGAATGGTCCCCCACCTCGGCGTTGGCGCTGACGGTGATCCCGGCGTTGCCGTTCGTTTCGATCTGGAGCTTCACGATGTTCGCGGACTCGTGGGCGATGAGCGCCGCAGGGCGAACGGCGCGGAGCAACTCCTCCCGGTCGAGGACGGCGCGAGTCGTGTGGCTCTGCGGGAGCACCTGCTGATAGTTCGGGAACTGGCCGTCGATGAGCCGGCTCACGAGGTCGATGCCCTCAAGGTGGAACAGGATCTGGTTCCGTGCCTGCGCGAGCACGATGTCGACGGGCTCGTCGACTTCGGACAGGATCCGGCCGAGCTCGGTGAGCGCGCGCGCCGGGATCACGACCGAGACGTCGGTGACCGGGTCGAGGATCGGGATCGTCTTGACCGCAATTCGGTAGTTGTCTGCCGCAGCCAGGGTGACGGTGGAGCCCTCGAACCGGGCGAGAACCCCGGTGAGGATCGGGCGCGCCTCATCGCTTGCGGCCGCGAAGGCGGTTTCCTCGAGTGCCTGGCGAAGGACGTTCTGTGCGATCCGTGTCGTCGGTCGCTCGCCCGCGGTCTGGATGGCCGGGAACTCGTCCGCGTCGATGCCTTTGATGTGCGACTCCGACCGGCCGGCGCGGAGGTGGAGCGTCTCGCCGGCGGTCAGCTCGAGGTCTACCCGCTCGCCGCCCTGGAGCGCGTTGACGTAATCCGTCAGCAGCTTCGCGGGCACCGTCGTCGCGCCGTCGGAATCGATCTTGCCCGGGACCCAGTACGTGATGCCGATCTCGAGGTTCGTCGCCGTCAGCTTCAGGCCGGCGTCCTCCGTCTTGAGGAGGACGTTGGCGAGAACCGGCAGCGTCGAGCGCGTCGAGACCGCGCGGCTGACGACCGAGAGGCCGCGCGCAAGATTCTCCTGCATGACCGAGAGCTTCACGTCGGGTACTCCAGCTCGGGGCGGGTAGCCGCTTCAACGGGTGGCGGCGCGATCGGCGGTGCAGTAGATCGCGGCCCGGCGTTCCGTGTCTCTGTGTTCGTATCTTCCCCTATCTTCTCACCCCGTCATCATCACCGTAATGGTGTGGACGACGTGGACGGCCGTGCTGGCTCGTGCGCGAGATCGTCGTGGACGAGGGCGGGGTCGTGGTGGACCGCTCGACTGCATCCAGCGTGCGGCTGGGGACGGACCGTGGATCGCCCAGTGGGCGGGTTCGACACGGCTTCAGGTTGCCGATGATGTTCCACCGACAGGCTCCCGGTTGCGCCCGGTCCGCGTACGGGTATCCACATCCGGGGGACGTTCTCCACGCATCAACCGCGGTTGTCCACACGCGGATGACGTCAACGTGACGTGCACGCGAGGCAGGGTTGCATCGGCATAACAGCGGTGGCGCGAGAGGCGCCGTTGCCCGGGCGCGTCAGTCCGCGTAGATGAGCTCGCGCACCGCGGCAATCTCACGACGCAGCTCGTCGTTGATCGCGGATTCACGGGTGATCTTGTCGCACGCGTGGAGGACCGTCGAATGGTCGCGGCCGCCGAGCTCGGCCCCGATTCGCAGCAGCGACACATCGGTCTCGGCGCGCATCAGGAACATCGCGATCTGGCGCGGCATGACGATCGCCTTGTCGCGCTTCTGGCCCTTGAGCGCATCCATCTGGACGCCGTAGTAGTCGGCGACCGCCTTGGCGATCCGCTCCGGGGTGACCTGCTTCTTCTTCGGGTTGTAGAGGACGTTCGACAGCACCGCCTGGGCGAGCTCGATGGAGATCGGCATCGCGCCCATCGAGGCGTACGCGACGATCCGGTTGAGCGCGCCCTCCAGCTCTCGAATGTTGCTCACGACCTTGCGGGCGATGAACTCGATGACGTCGGACGTAATCGGGACGGCGCCTTCCTCGGACTTGGCCCGCAGGATCGCGATCCGCGTCTCCAGGTCCGGCGCCGTCAGGTCGGCGATGAGTCCCCATTCGAACCGGCTTCGCAGTCGCTCCTCGAGCGTCAGGATCGCCTTCGGCGGACGATCCGAGCTCAGGACGATCTGCTTGCCGTCCTCGTGGATCGCGTTGAACGTATGGAAGAACTCTTCCTGCGTTCGTTCCTTGTCGGCGATGAACTGGATGTCGTCGATGAGGAGGAGGTCGATCCGCCGATAGCGGCCGCGGAACTCGTCGATCTTGCCCTGCTGGATCGACGTGATGAACTCGTTGGTGAACTTCTCGCTCGTCGCGTACACGACGCGCTTGCGCGGAAACTTGGCGATGACCTGGTTGCCGATCGCGTGCATCAGGTGCGTCTTGCCGAGGCCCACGCCGCCGTACAGGAAGAGCGGGTTGTAGGCATGTCCCGGACGCTCCGCGACCGACAGGCTCGCCGCGTGGGCGAGCCGGTTGGCCGACCCGACGATGAAGTTCGCGAATGTGTAGCGCGGGTTGATGTAGGTGGTCCCGCCTTCGCCACCGACGCGCGTCGGCTCGACGCGGACAGCGGTGCTGCCGTGGCTCGACCCGTTCGTGCTCGCCTCCGCAGGCGCCTCGGCGGCGTTGACGATGAACTCGACCTGGACGCTGTAGCCCACGATTCGAGCCAGCGTCTGCGAGATGAGCGAGCGATAGCGCGTCTCGAGCCAGTCCTTGGCGAACCCGTTCGGGACGGCGATCCGGAAGCGCTGGTCGTCGACGTCGACGAGTGCCGTCTCCTTCAGCCAAGTCTCGTAGTTCGCGGGCGACAACGACACCTGCAGCTCGCCGAGAGCGGCGCGCCAGACCTGCTTCGCATCCATTCGTTCGATGTTCTGCCTGTCGTTGAATGACGGATGGACGAATCGCGTGCAGCGCGACGCGGGCACGGAAACGCGAACGGTGACGTGCGCTGGGACGCGGCCGGATGACGGTGCAGCGAAGCGGCTCGCGAACCTCACTCCATCGGTCCGCGGAGCCACCCGCGTGCGCCGCCGGCGCCGAGGGCCCGGAGAGGATAGCACCGGCCGCGCGGCGGTCGCAACGGATTCGTGCGGTACTCCCCGGGGGTATCGACGCTCGCGGAACCGGAGCGAACACGGGAGACCTGGAGCGCCTGAGGCGGGCTCGAAATCAATGCCGCCGGCGCGGTTAGCGGCGGGTCCGAAGCCGCCGCCCGAGTTTGACACTCCGGAACCCACCGTCCTATCATCCGCCGGACGACGAACGCGCCGACGCTCATGGGCGCCAGGCGCGTTTGCGTGCCTTTACGGGGTCTGATGTCGAACCCCCGAGGCCGGATGGAGAGGATCGCGCACAGCCCCGATGACGAAGCAGACCTACCAGCCCAAGAAGCGCCATCGCGCGAAGGAACACGGTTTCCGCGCCCGGATGAAGACCACCGGGGGACGTCGCGTGCTGGCCGCTCGGCGGGCTCGGGGTCGCAAGCGGCTGACGGCCTGACGAACGACCGCGGCACTCATCCGCCGCGGCTCGTGATGCTCTCCCGCCCACAGGACTTCGCCGCGTTCCAGGCGCGCGGGACCAGTCGGTCCCATACGTACCTCGCCGCGCGATTCCTGCGGACGGACCTCGAGACGACGCGGTTCGGGCTGGCGACCGGGCGGAAGCTCGGTGGCGCGGTGGTCCGCAACCGGGTCAGGCGGCGACTCCGCGAGGCGCTCAGGGTGATGGCGCCCTCGTTCCAGCCTGGCTGGGACGTCCTCATCATCGCCCGGCCCGCGGTCGTCGAAGCCGACCATGACGCACTGGTCGGGGCGTTGCGCCGACTGCTCGGTCGGGGCGGCGTGCTCGGAGGACCCACGGCGACGTGAAGCGCATCGGGATCGGGCTCATCCGGCTCTACCGCGTCGTGTTCGGATTCCTTCCCTCGTCGTGCAGGTTCGAGCCGACCTGCTCGCGCTATACCGAGCAGGCGATCGAGCGGCACGGCCTTCTCAAGGGCGGCTGGATGGGCGCGCGACGGATCGCTCGATGCCATCCCTGGAACCCAGGCGGTTATGACCCGGTTCGCTAGCCCCCCGATGCTCGGCATGACGTCCCTGCGGCGACAGCGCTGGATCGTTCCGCTCGCTCTCGTCCTCCTGGGACTCGTGGTTGCGGCGTGCGTGCCCGGGGTTTCCGACGGTTCGCCGGGGGCGTCCGGACCGTCGGGAACTCCGCAGCAGCCGCTGAGGCCCGCACAGCCAGGCGCCGACCCCGTCAGCCTGCTGGCCTTCGCATTCACGCCGATCTTCCAGACGATGTTCATCCTTCTCGTTGCCGTCTATGCGGCCCTGAAGGCGATCGGCGTCCCGGGTGCGATCGGCATCGCGATCATCGTGCTGACACTCGTCGTCCGGACGGTCCTCATCCCGCTGTTCCGCCGCCAGCTCGTGTCTCAGCGCCGGATGCAGATGCTCCAGCCGGAGCTCGCCGAGGTGCGCAAGCGCTACAAGGGCGACCGCGTGAAGGCCCAGCAGGCGCAGCAGGAGGTCATGCGCGAGCGTGGCGTCAACCCCGTCGCGGGGTGCCTGCCGCTGCTCCTCCAGATGCCGCTCCTCCTGATCATCTATTCCGTCATCCAGAACGGGCTCACGAGCTACGACCCGACGCCGATGCTCCACGTCGGCGGCATCCAGGTCGTCAGCCTGACCTGTCCAACGACGCCACCACCACCCGGCGTCATCCAGCCGTGCATCGACACGAGGGTGCCGTGGCTCCTCGGCCTGGATATCAGCCATCCGTCGACGATCAGCATCTTCGGCTTCGGGTTGAGCCTCCTCGCGGTGGTGTCTGCGCTGCTCCAGCTCGTCCAGTCCCGGATGATGCTGACAGCGGCGGACCCGACCAACGACGACCCGAACGCGCGCGTCCAGCGGCAGATGATGCTGTTCCTGCCGCTCATCTCCGTGCTCTACGGCGGCATCCTGCCTGCCGGCCTCTTCATCTACTGGATCGTCGCGACCGTCTTCTCGATCGTTCAGCAGTACCTGATCGTCGGCTGGGGCGCGATGTTCCCGATCCTCGGCTGGTACCCGGCATTCGCGCGGGATCATCAGCCGAAGTTCCCCGTTGCGCTGCCGCCGGCGGACCCGTCGAAACGGTCGCCCCTGCAGCCATCTCGGGGCCCAACCACCAGGACCACTTCGGCCGACAAGACGATCCGCCCCCGTGAGCGGGGCAGGCAAGGCCGACGAGGGAGGCGACGCTGACATGAGTGTCTATCGCGAGTTCACCGGCAAGTCCGTCGAGGAAGCGCTGAAGAACGCCCGGGAGGCGTTCGGTGCCGGACTCGACGATCTCGACTTCGAGATTCTCACGCCCGGCAGCCGTGGCGTCCTCGGCATGGGCGCCGAGCCGGCGCGGATCGTCGCTGCGCCGCGCGCCGCCCTCGGTGGCACGGCGCCGAAGCGCGAGGCGGCGGCGGCACAGCCGCTTCCGCCGCCGCCGCCGCGCGAGGACAGGCCGCGGTTCGGCGACCGCGACCGCGATCGCGGCCCGCGCCGCGACGACCGAATGGGTGGCCGCGACCGCGATCGCGGGCCGCGCCGCGACGACGCCGGCTTCGGCGACCGTGGCGCGCGCCGCGACGCCGCGGGGGAGCGCCCGCACGCGGAGGCGACGACCGCGTCCGAAGAGCGGCCGCGTGAAGAGCGCCCGCGTGAAGAGGGCCCGCGCGAAGAGCGGCCGCGCGAGGACCGGCCACGACGCGACGAGCGACCGCCGCGCCGCGACGGCGACCGTGGCTTCGGCGGTGAGGGACGAGGTCCGCGCCCGGATCGCGGCCCACGCCGCGACGACCGTGCCCGACGGCCAGCGCAGTCGGCGCTTAGCGCGAGCGAGGCCGCGGAGGTCGCAGCGGCGCGAGGATCGCTCGCGGCGGAGCGTGCGGACCTCGAGGCCGCGGAGGCCTCACCGGAGGCGCTCGATGCGGGTCGCGACATCCTCGAGCAGCTGATGCGCCACCTGGGCTTCGACGTCCGCGTCGAGGTCGAGACAGGCGACACGAGCCGCCTGAACGTCGTCGGCGACGGCGAGGAGAAGGACGCGCTCGGCGCACTGATCGGGCGGAAAGGCGAGCGGCTCTCCGCCCTCCAGCACCTCGTAAACCTCATGCTGTCGCGCCGGATGAGCGGCTGGACGCGCGTCCTCGTCGACGTCGAGGACTACCGCGGCCGCCGCGAGCGACAGCTCCGCGACCTCGCCCTGCGTGCGGCCGGTCGCGTCGTCGAGACCGGCAAGATGCTCCAGCTCGAGCCGATGCCGGCGCTCGAGCGCCGCTGGGTGCACATCGCGCTCCGCGAGAACCACGACGTCGTCACGCAGTCCATCGGCGAGGAGCCGAACCGGCGAATCGTCGTTCTACCCAGACAACCCTGACCATTGGGTTAGGGTCCGGGGTAGATCAGAGCGTCACGATTGCCTCTGGTGGCCCGTCCCTGAGCCGCCATTCGGAGCCGCAAGCAGACCGTCGGCTCGAGGCCCGCTGCTAGGATGACGCCCGCATCATGACCACGACGACCGATACCGTGGCGGTCAACGCGACCGACGAACGCGCGCCTGTGGCGCGGCCCTCGATCCGCCTCCGCTTCGGTGTGGCCTTTGTCGTCGGCCTCGTCGCGGTGCTCGCGCTGGGCGCCGGCGTGCTCTACGCGTATGACCAGCAGTACGAGGGCCGAATCCTTCCCGGCGTCCGCGTCGGCGCCGTCGACCTGTCCGGTCTGAGCGCGGCCGCGGCGCGCGACCGTCTCAACGCGGCCTATGCCAACCTCGCCACTGGCGAGCTCGTCCTCACAGGCCCGTCCGGTCCGACGTCGATTTCCTACGCCGACCTCGGTCGGCACGTCGACGCCGCTGCGCTCGTCGCTTCCGCTGCCGCGATCGGTCATGCCGGTGGCCCCATCGAGCGCGCCATCGGGAACGCCAGGACAGCCCTGCGCGGCGTCTCCATCGAGCCGCAGGTGGCCTTCGACAAGGCGGCGCTGGCGGCGCGAGTTCGTGACGTCACCAGCAATGTTGAGGTCGCTCCCGTCGACGCCACCGTCACGCTGACGAAGGCGGGGTTCACCGTTGCCCCGGGCGCCGTCGGCCGCACGACCGATCCCGACGCCATCTACGCCGCCGCCGCAAACGCCCTGTCGTCACTCCACGCGCCCGCACGCGTCGAGGTCGCGATCCCCGTCGCCGTCGCCGAGCCGCGGCTCACGACCGAGGAGGCGGAGGCGGCGAAGGGGGCTGCAGACCGCATCGCCACAAACCTCAACCTGACGGCCGGGTCGGATCACTGGACGCTCACGGCCGCGCAGATCCGCTCCTGGCTGCGCATCACCCCAACCGTCGACGGCGCGTACGTGCCGATCGTCGACATCGCGAGGGTCAGGGCCGCGGTTACCGCGATCGCCGCGAAGGCACTCACGAAGCCCGTCAACGCCGCCTTTCTCGTGGGCAAGGGCTCGAAGATCGTCGGCGTCACGGCGGGCCACAACGGCCGCAAGCTCGATGTCGCGGCCACGACGTCACTCGTTGTCGACACGCTCCGGAGGCGGAGCGACGTCCCGACCGCCAGTCTGGCCGCGGCCGTCACTATCACGAAGCCGAACCTGACGACCGAAGAGGCCGAAAAGGCCGCACCGCTCATGAAGCGGATCGCGACCTGGACGACGTGGTTCCCGATCAGCGAGCGGAACCACTTTGGCGCCAACATCTGGCTGCCGGCGACGTTCATCAACGGAACCGTCGTCGGCCCTGGTGAGACCTTCGACTTCTGGCGAACGGTCGGGCCGGTGACGAGCTCGCGAGGCTTCGGCAAGGGAGGCGCGATCCTCAACGGGAAGACCGACCCGCAAGGCGCGATCGGTGGCGGAATCTGCTCCAACTCCACGACGCTGTTCAATGCGGCGCTGCGCGCCGGGATGGACATGCGCGCCCGCCGCAACCACTTCTACTACATCGACCGGTATCCGATCGGGCTCGACGCGACCGTCTTCATCAGCAACGGCGGATCCGTCCAGACGATGTCGTGGAGGAACGACACGCCGTACCCGGTGCTGATCCGCGGCATCAACACGCGGTCGGGCAGCAGGGGCTTCGTCCGCTACGACATCTACAGCGTCCCGGTCGGCCGACGCGTCGTCGTGTCGGACCCGATCGTAAAGAACGTGACGCACGCCTCCGACTCGATCCAGTACACGACCACCATGCCGAAGGGCACCAGCAAGCGGATCGAATCGCCCGTCGACGGCAAGGACGTGTGGCGGACGGTAAGCGTCTACCAGGACGGCAAGCTGATCCGGCAGCACACGTACTACTCGCACTACTCGCGCGTCACGGGCGTCGTGCTCGTCGGCACGGGCGGCTCGAGCGATACGACGGACACGACCGGCTCCACGCCGACTCCCTAGCGCGGCAGGGCCGCGCCTTGGTCGAAATCGATCTCACGCGGCTGGGGCGCTCCGGGCTGGGCGAGGACGTAACCGGAGAAATCTGGCTCGACCTCGACGGCGAGCCGTTCCCGGACGCTCACTGGGACGACTTCATCGTTACCCTCCTTGGTTGGTGGACCAACGACATTCGAGCCCTCGTTGCAGACGATGCCGCCGTTGTCACGCTCGAGTTCATGGAGGGCCCGTACGGCCTCATGCTCGAGGTGACCGCACCGAACACGTGGCGCGCGACGCCAACCTCCCGGGCATCACGCGAGCCGCTCCCGGGTTCCCGCGTCATCGAGGTAGCGGAACTCGTCGACAGCGTCGTGCGTGCGGCGGATGCGGTCCTCGTCGCGTGTCGACTCCGCGGATGGGAGAGCCGGGAAATCAGCGATCTCGAAAGGCGGCTCCGTGAGTTGCGGGCGGAGCTCCGACCGATGTGAAGACGGTCCGAAAATAGAAAAACGCGGCGCCATCCGACGACGGCGCCGCGTTTTCATGATTGCTGGTGGAGATGGGGGAGAGTCGAACTCCCCGTCCAGAGCCCTTCGGCGGAGACCAGCTACGAGCGTGTCCGATGCTTTGTCGTCAACCGGTCGGGCCCCCATCGGCAGGGTTCCGGCCGGTCCAGTCACGTGCCCCTAGATCGGGCTTGTCACCGGACTACGCGACGCTCATCCGATGCGCAGCCCCGCTGAATGACGCTTCCACCACCCGCGGGACCGAGGTGGCTTCCACGCTCACACTAGCTGCTTACGCAGCGAGGGCGAGAGTCGACTGGCGGTTGCCAGGTACTTCGTTTTGCTGCCTGATTAACGAGGCCGGAGCAGCATCCTCGGCTCGCGTTCTCCGTCGTCCGGGTCCTGTCGAAACCACACATCCCCAGGACCGAACGCCTGTTCGACGTTCTTTGACAATTCTAGCCGACGATCGCCGAGCCGCCAAGGGCTCGACAGGTGCCCGATACCAACCGGAGTGGTGGCAGCCGAAAAATCGGACGGCCGCACCCGCCGAATTAGGCGCCAGCGTCTACTTCTGTATCGAATTCGTTGGCTTGCACTACCCGCGTTGGTAAACGACAGGAAGCACGCCCGAGGAGGACTCGCGTGCAGCAGCCGCGCCCAGGGCGACTACCAAATGTCGCCGACCGTGAACCCCGCGCCCAGGGGATCCTCGGGGTCAACAACGTACCGCGCGAACCCGGTGATCCAGCCACTCCCGGTGATCGTCGGGACGACGGCCCGATACTCGCCAACGACGGCCTCCTCGACGAGCCGCCCGGTGAACACCGTTCCGAGGATCC
>DATFPL010000232.1:0-10027 GCA_035264845.1 Candidatus Limnocylindrales bacterium
CCTGCCGCGGATCGAGATGTTCGCGATGGGCGGCTGACGGAGCAGGCTCCCTCGAGGCGCGAAACCTCCTCGGGCGGTGGCGGCCCGGCCGCTACGATGCCGCGGTCGACCGGGCCTGACCCGGTTGCAGCAGGAGGGTCACGTGGCCACGTCGCCGACACCGCCGAGCGAGCCACCCGTCAGCTGGACGACGCCCCCGCCTCCCGGGCAGCCGGGAAACCGAGGGTTCGACGTTTCTGACTTCATCGCGTTCCGCTACCTGATCACGCCGGGGTTCATCACCGCGATCTACGTCGTCGGCGCGGTGCTCATCACGCTCGCGGCGCTGGCTGCGATGGCCGGCACGGGGTCGGGCGGTCTCGTCGGTGGGCTGGTTGTCCTGTTCTTCGGCAACCTGTGGTGGCGGATCGTGCTCGAGTTCGTCATGGTCCTGTTCCGGATCAACGATTCGCTCGCCTCGATCGACCGCCGCGGCGGCGGGATGTAGGACGGGCGCCGCGTTGTCCACCACGCGTCCACAACGGTGCAGAAGTCGTGGACGCGACGCGCGCGGCCGCGGCGAGTTGGTGGATAACCGCGTTGACCCTGCCGCACGCCGGCACCTACCGTAGGTCCTGCCCGGAGGGGCCGTCAGGGACAGAAGCAACGGCGATCGCATCAACGTTTCTTCGGTCCGGACTGGTCGCTTCGGGCGCTTCATTCCCCGGCCCGGGTGGCTCCCAAGCCTGCCCGCGGGGACTCGCTCGGCGGGACGTGACCGGCATCCCGGTGTCGGTACTTCCGCCGGGCCGAGGAAGCAGCGGGCCTCGGCCGTCTCCCCCCTGGACGTGTTCCGGAGGCCCGCATGTCCGCTTCACAGCCCGGTGTGTCATCGCGCGCGCCGATCTCTCCCGGCGGTCCCATCCGTCCGGCCGATCAGCCCGCGCGGCTCGATCGCCTCGAGGCGGCGGTCCGGGCCGCGAGCTCGCTCGTGCCGCGCATCGGGATCGTCCTGGGGTCCGGGCTCGGCGGGCTCGCCGAGGATCTCGCGGACGCCGTCGCCATTCCGTTCGCCGACCTGCCGGGATGGCCCGTTGCGACGGCGCCCGGCCACATCGGCCGGCTCGTCCTGGGGACGCTCGGCGGCATCCCCGTCGTCATGCTCCAGGGCCGGTTCCACGTGTACGAGGGCAACGACCCGGGTTTGGTCGTGCAGCCCGTTCTGCTGTTCCGTCGGCTCGGCGCGGACGTGGTCGTCCTGACGAACGCGGCCGGGGGCGTCAATCCCGACTTCGGGCCCGGCACGCTGATGGTGATCGCGGACCACCTCAACCTCACGGGGCGGACGCCGCTCCTCGGGCCGAACGCCGAGGCGATCGGGGAGCGGTTCCAGGACCTCACGGATGCGTGGAGCCCGAAGTTGCGCGGCGCACTGCTCGCCGCCGGTCGCGCGGAATCCGTCGAGCTCACGGAAGGCATCTACGCCGGGCTGCTCGGGCCGCAATACGAGACCCCGGCGGAGGTCCGCATGCTTCGGACGCTCGGCGCCGACGCGGTCGGCATGTCGACGGTCCTCGAGTGCATCGCGGCGCGGTGGTGCGGCCTCGAGGTATGCGGCGTGTCGCTGGTCACGAACGCCGGCGCCGGCTACAGCGGTCAGCCGCTGACCCACGAGGAGGTCCTCGCGTCCGGTGCCGAAGCCGGGCCGCGGCTCGCGCGCGTGATCCGCCGCTTCGTGACGGACCTCGGCGCGGCTACGTGACCGCGATCTCGCCCCCCGCCGCCTTCGCGGCCTTCGACTTCTCCGCCCACGCGGCGAGCACGTTGTCCTTGTGCGGCCGGATCGGGCAATGCTGGTCGCGATTGCCCATCTCGTCGCAGTAGCCGAGCGGCACGCACTTCGGAGCGAGGAAGCTGCCGAGGAACGGGCTGACGGCAAAGATCTCGTGCCGGATGAGCTGGAACAGCCGCCGGATCTCCCACTGCGCCATCGTGCAGAGCCGCAGGCCGGACATGTGGATGAGCGCCCGGAGGTTCGTCGTCATCACGAGGTTCGTCCGCGTCGCGTTCGGGAAGACGAAGCGTGCGTCCTCGCCCGGCACACCGGCCCCGACCATGTCGCCGTACAGCCCGAGCGCGCCGTCGACCTGCTCCTCGTAGCGGCGTCGCAGCTCGGGGTCGCCGTCCTCGATCGTCGTCGGCAGCATCGTCGCGGCGCCCTTGAACTTGACGTAGCGCTGGCTCTGCTGGTCGAACGCGACGCCGGCGCGGTGCCGGACGAGCTGGTGCGACAGCGTGCGTGACACCCCGCTGATTCCGAAGCTGAAGACAACGTGCTCGATCGTCGATCCGTGCCCGGATTCGATGACCCCGGAGATGAGCTTCTGCATCTTCTGCTGGTCGATCTCGCCGTCGAGAGCGCGCCGGAAGATCTCGTCGGGCTCGAGCTCCGAGTAGCACGTCCGGCAGGCCGTGTAGATGAGCGGGACGTAGTAGTGCTCGACGATCTCGCGGTTCGGGAAGAGCAGCGTTGCCTTCATCCCGAGGTCGCGGCGGCCGGGGTTCTTCGGAATGCCGGTCTTCTCGCGGGGAGCGGCAGCCTGCGCGGCGGCGGCGTTCGAACGCGCGGGCGAGGTCTCGGCCGTCATCGGGGCGAGTGTACGTCGTTCGGCCGCTCGCCCGGCCGCGGGCTCCACGCCTCCCCGGCCGGTTGTGCCCACCATGTACAACTGGGCGAACGGCGCATCCTCGGGGCGCCGGCCGGGGCACGAATCGCCGAGAACGTGGCCAGTTTGGTCGATTCCGCTCGCCGGGCGAGCAAAGCCGCCGTTCAGCGGCCGATTCGTGACCGGGCGGCCCGCCCGTTGGTCCAGTTGCACACCCCGTGCAAATCGACGAGGAGCCCGGGCCGACGCCCCGCCCGACTCGGGTGACGTCACACTTGAGCGGTGGAGACGACCTCGTGACCCGCGACGATCGGCCCATCCCGAAGCGGCGGTGGATTGCCGCGTCGGTCGCGGGTCTCCTGGTCGCGGCTGCGGCCGGCTTCGTGACGTCGTCCGTCCACCTCGAGGAGGCTGCAGGCGTCGTCGCCGCCCTCGCGCTCGGCTCCCTCGTCGCGGGAGTTGTAGCGGGCGCGACAAGTCCCGGTCAGTGGGCAGTCGCCGCCGCAGTCACGGTGCTCGGGGTCGGACTCGTCAGCGTCCTCCTGTCGCTGTTCATCGGGATCCTGTTCCTGATTACGCCGATGATTGACCCGCCTCGCGGAGCATAGGAGCGCGTGCCGCGCGAAGCGGCGAGTGCACGTCGTTCGGCCGCGCGCCCCGCCGCCGCGCTTCACCGGGGCGGCCCGTTGTGCACGGGGTGTGCAACTGAGCGTACGGCGCACGTGGAACTGCCCCCCGGACGAACGAATCGCGGCGAACGCGGCGCGATTCGGTCGATTCCGTTCGCGGGGCGAGCAAACCAGCCGTTCAGCGGCCGATTCGCGACCCGCTGACCCGCCCGTTGGTCCAGTTGCACACCCCGTGCAAATCGACGAGGAGCCCGACGTCGCGGCCTCGGATCGGTCGCTGAGCGTCCCTGCGAAACGGCCTCGACTGATCGCGCGGCCGAAGTACCTCACGCTCGGGTTGCACTGCTGCCCTTGAGTGCAAAGTACTTCCACTCGGCCGGCGCTATGTGATACCGAGTCTCAATGCTTTGGCGTCACGCGAAACGCGATCGGGGCGCGGGAGCGAGCGGACAGGCCACGTCCGTTCGACCAGCCGACAGGTTGACCGCATCGAGCCGGCTAGACTCGGAGCGAATGGACCTGCTTCCGTGACCGCGCGCGAGCCAGTCATTTCGTACAAACGGTGGGTCGCCGCTTCGGTCGTCGGCATTGCGGCAGCGGCGGTTTTCATTTTCCTCGCTAACCGGGCGATCCGCGGCAATGAGATTTTGGTTGGCGCGCTCGCGGTCGGCTCGGTCGCGGCCGGGATTGTCGCGGGAGCGCGGCGTCCGGGTCAGTGGGGTGTCGCCGCGGCTCTCACGCTAATTGCCGCTCTCGTATTTGTTGCCTTGTGGATCGTGGTCGCAGTGCAGTGGACTTTCTTCGTGCCACACGACGGCCCGTGAAGAGAGACGAGGCAATCGCCTGGGCGGCGGTGGCGAGTACGCCCGTGTTGCGGATCGGCGGCGCGCCCGCCGCCGGGTCAGTAGTAGTCGGAGCAGGACAGGAAGTAGCCGCAGCGGCAGATGAGCTTGCACTTGCGCTCGTCCATCTCCGCGCCGCAGTTCGCGCAGGTCCGGACGACGAGGCCCGGATCGTCGACGAGTGCGTCGTCCGCCTCGAGCATGACGAGCGGGTTCACCTCGACGCGTGTTTCCACTCGGCGATGCTACCGGTCGCCGAGTGCGTACGCGACGAGATCGTCGACGGGCATCCGGCCGCCCTCGACATACGCGGCCGCGGACTCGGGGTCCGTCCGGAGTGGGCCCGGGTCGTAGTTGAAGAACGAGCGATTCGTGTCGTTGAGCCGCGTGCCGGTCGTCCGCTCGAGCATCGCGACGCCGCCCGCGATCCGACCCGCGCGCTCCTTGTCGCCGGCGAACAGCGCGAGTGCGGACAGCGTGTCGAGGACCAGCGTGTAACCCGACACGTCACCCGCCTCGGCGAAGATCGCGAGCGCGGCGTCG
The DNA here is from genome assembly GCA_035264845.1 of Candidatus Limnocylindrales bacterium. Classification (GTDB taxonomy): domain Bacteria; phylum Chloroflexota; class Limnocylindria; order Limnocylindrales; family CSP1-4; genus JACDAV01. Next base: position 4,660 of record DATFPL010000232.1, read on the forward strand.
CACCGTCGGCGGGCCTCGTCCGGGCGTCCCAAGACGAGGTCGCTCAGGGCGACCGTGTACGTCGTCCAGCCCGTCATGAACGCGTCGCCGATCGATTCGAATGTCGCGAGCGAGGCGAGCGCCAGCTCGCGCGCCCGCTCAATGTGCCCCGACGCATATTCGAGGTTTGCGAGTCCCCACTTCGACCGCGCAACCCCGACCTCGTCGCCGACCTCGTCGAACAGCCGGATGGCCTCCTCGATGATCGGTCGGCCGTCGGCACGATCGTCCTGGAAAATGTATGGAAACGAGAGGTTGTAGAGGCTCTCGGCGATCGCGCGTCGGTCGCCCGTCGGCCGCCGGGCGTCGAGTGCCTCGCGGTAGTACTCGCGCGCCGCAGCGTAGTCCGCGCGCCAGTAGGTGAGGCCGCCGGCAGCATCGAGCGCGGCGAGGCGAAGGTCCGCGTAGTCCCCGCATTCGGGCAAGGCGAGGACGGTCCGAAGCTGCGCGATGCCTTCGTCGATATAGCCGCGCATCTGCCAGAACCGCCACAGCGCGGTGGTGATCCGCAGCGCCGTCGCGGCGTCGTGGGTCTCGAGCGACGATGCAAGGGCGGCCCGGAGGTTGCCGTGCTCCTGCTCGAGTCGGTCGAGGGTCGGACGCTTCGTCGCTCCCATCACGGTCGTCGCTGCAGCCTCGGCGACATCCCGGAACCACGCTGCGTGCCGGCTCCGGATCTCGTCGCGGAGCCCCGCCGCGCCCAGCTGCTCGAGCGCGAACTCGCGGATCGTCTCGAGCATCGTGAAGCGCGGCTCGCCGGCGAGGCCGTCGACCTGGCGGACGAGGCTCTTGTCGACGAGCGACGTCACGCCGTCCAGCGCGTCACGCTGCTGCTCGGGGCCGCACACCGCGTCAATTGCCTCGAGGCTGGCGCCGCCGACGAACACGCCGAGGGCCGCGAACAACCTGCGATCGGCCTCGTCGAGCAGGTCGTGGCTCCACGCGATGGCGCCGCGAAGGGTCTGCTGTCTCGCGGGCAGGTCCTGCGCGCCGCCGGATAGCAGCGCGAGCCGGTTCCCGAGCCGGGCGAGGATCGCCTGCGGAGAGAGGACCTTCATCCGCGCCGCCGCAAGCTCGATCGCCAGCGGCAGGCCGTCGAGGCGGCGGCAGATCTCGGCGATCGCCTCCATGTCCGAGGGCGTCGGGTGAAACGACGGGCGGACGCCGGTAGCGCGTTCGACGAACAGCGCGACAGCTTCCGATGGAGCGGCGTCGTCCCGGGCCGCGCGCTCGGCGGGAGGAACGCCGAGCGGCGGCACCGGGTACTCCAGCTCGCCGCGCACCCGGAGCGCTGCCCGGCTTGTCGCGAGGAGCGTCAGTCCCGGTGCGCCGACGAGCAGCTCGCCGACGAACCCGGCCACGCCCTGGAGCTGCTCGACGTTGTCGAGGACGATCAGCGAGTGGTGCGGGGCGAGATGCTCGACGAGCCGCGGCAGGGGGTCGCGACCGCCGCGATCCGGCAGGCCGAGCACGCCGGCGATGGTGGCCGGCACGAGCGACGTGTCCGTGATCGGCTCCAGCGGGACGAAGTAGACGCCGTCGCGAAAGCGGTCGGCGGCGCGCGCCGCGAGCTCGAGGCTGAGCCGAGTCTTGCCCGTGCCGCCCGGTCCCGTGAGGGTAAGGAGCCGGGCTTTCGAGAGCAGCTCGCGGGCGTCCGCAAGCTCGGCCTCGCGTCCGACGAACGAGGTGAGCTGCGTCGGCAGGTTGTTGCGCGGGGCGTCGAGCGAGCGGATCCGCGGGAAGTCGGCCGCCAGTCCCTCGACGACGAGCTGGCACAGGCGCTCCGGGCGCATGTCCTTCAGCCGGTGCTCGCCGAGGCCGCGAAGCGTGACGCCCGCGGGCAGCGCGTCGGCGACCAGCGCCGACGTGGTTTCCGACACGAGCACCTGGCCGCCGTGGGCCGCCGCAGCGATCCGCGCCGCGCGATTGACGTCGTTGCCGACGTACGACCCGCCGGCGAGGACGCCCTCGCCCGAATGGAGCCCCATCCGAACCCGGACGACCGAGTCCGCGTCCCACGTCGCGCCGGCGAGCCGTCGCTGCGCCTCGACCGCGGCCGCGACGGCGGCCGGCGCGCGCTCGAAGACCACGAAGAACGAGTCGCCTTCGGTGGCAACCTCGACGCCGCTCTCGGCTTCGAACGCCGCACGGAGGAGCGCGCGGTGTCGTTCGAGCAGCGCCCCGTACGCCGTCGCGCCGAGCGTCCGCGACAGCCGCGTCGAGCCCTCGATGTCGGTGAACAGGAACGTCACCGTCCCGACGGGCAGCGAGGTCGCCGGGCGCTCCGTGACGGGCCCCGGGAGCGCGGTGTCAGTGATGGTGCTGCTGCTCGGTCACGGCCCGAAGCCGGCCGGCGAGCTCGCGCAGGATGGCGAGCGTCAGGGCCGGCTGCTCGAGGAGCACGCGCTCGAAGTCCCACGAAGCAACCGCCAGACACGTCGTCGAAACCTCGGCGACGACCTGCGCGACCCGAGGCTCGCGGTCGAGCACGGACAGCTCACCGAAGAACTCGCCCGGCCCCAGCTCCGCGAGTGTCGCCGCGTCGCGGACGACGCGAACCCGGCCGTCGACGACGATGAAGAAGCCGGTGCCTACCTCGCCCTGCCGCGCGATCACGCGTCCGGCGGGAAACGCGACCTCCGTCGCGACCTCGGCGACGGCCGCCAGGTGACCCGCATCGAGGCCGCGGAAGAGCGGGCAGCGGGCGATGAGCTCCGTCCGCCGATCGCGGGTCAGTGTCATCCGGCTGCGCCTCCGTTCGGGATCCACGCATGCTGCCCCCGGCGCGTCCCGGAGTCAACGTCGCGTGGAGGGCTTCCCGGGGCCCCGTCCGGCCGGGCAGAATGCGCGCATGGCGAGTGAGGAGGAGATCGTCGATGCGATCGCGGGGATGGCGCTGTTCGCCGACCTCGGGCGGCCTCAGCTGCAGGGGGTCGCGCATCGCTTCGAGGAGCGCTTCTTTCCCGAGGGCGAGCGGATCCTCCGCCAGGGCCTGACCGGGTCCGGGTTCTTCGTCATCCTCGACGGCGAGGCTTCCGTGGTCGTCGACGGCGCACCGCGCGCGACACTGAGCCGGGGCGATTTCTTCGGCGAGGTCTCGATTCTCCTCGCGGAGCCGCCAGTGGCGGACATCGTCGCGTTGCGGCCACTCCGCTGCCTCGTGCTGAGTGGGCCCGACACGGAACCGTTCCTCGTCGAGCATCCGCGCGTGATGTACCGAATGCTGCAGGCGCAGGCCCGCCGGTTGCGGAACGCCAACCGGTGGCGGACCTGAACGCTGCGGCCTCGCCCCACACCGCCAACGAACGTCCGTCGCCGCCGGGCTCGTACCCGGTCGTGGTCGTCGGCAGCGGGCCCGGTGCGCTTCAGCTGTCGTACTCACTGGGCCGCCTCGGGGTCCGCCACGCCGTCGTCTCCGCCGACGACTCGCCGGGCGGGATGTTCCGCCGCTGGCCCTTCTTCCAGCGGCTCCTGTCGTGGACGAAGCCGTATGCCCCCGTCGAGCGCGGAACGCGGGCCTACGAGCGGTACGACTGGAACAGCCTCCTCGGGGACGAACCCGAGACGCGCGCGATCGCGGCGACCCTGATGGACGGCACCTCGTACTTCCCGTCCCGTCCCGAGATGGAGCGCAACCTCGCGACGTTCGCCGAGCGAGCGCGGATCCCCGTTCGGTACGGCTGCCGCTGGACCGGGACACGCACCGAGGCCGGCCAGGACGGCGATCACTTCGTGGTCGAGACGACGGACGGCGAGTACCGCTGCGGGATCGCGGTCTTCGCCGTCGGCGTCGCGCAGCCGTACGTCCCGGCCACCCCGGGTTTTGAGCACGCCGCCGGGTACGCCGACACCCGCGCCGCGGAGACATACGCCGGGAAGCGGATCTTCATCGCGGGCAAGCAGAACTCGGGGTTCGAGCTCGCGTCGGGGCTGCTGCCGTGGGCGCGTCAGATCGTCCTCGCCTCGCCGTCGCCGGCGAGGCTGTCGGTCAATACGCGGTCGCTCGTCGGGATCCGCGCGCGGTATGTGCAGCCGTACGAGGACCACGTGCTGGGCGGCGGCGTCTCGATCCTCGACGCGTCGATCGACCGAATCGACCCGGTCGACGACGGGTTCCGGGTGCGGCTCCTCCGAACCGACGGCGGTCCGGACCTCGACGTCGTCGTCGACGAGGTCATCGCCGCAACGGGGTTCGTGGCGCCGCTCCAGGACCTGCCGAAGCTGGGCGTCGCGACGTTCGGGCAGAGCCGGCTCCCGGGACAGACGCCGTTCTGGGAGAGCGCGACCGTCCCCGGGATTCATTTCGCGGGAACGATCGGCCAGGGTGCCGGCGGCCTGAAGAAGCACGGCATCCCGTCGAACTCGGGGGCCGTCCACGGCGCGCGCTACAACGCGCGCGTGCTCGCCCGGCACATCTCACGGCGGTTCGGCGCGGCCCCCAACGCAGGCGCCATCCCGCCCGATGCGATCGTCGACCGTCTCGTTCGCGAGCTCAATGAGAGCCCGGAGCTGTGGCACCAGAAGGCGTACCTCGCGTGGGTCGCCTCCGCCGCGCCCGAGGGCGGGTTCCATGACGAGGGCATCCGGCCGCTCGCCCACGTCCTCGATGCCCCGGGGCCGGATGCGGTCGTTTTGACGCTCGAGGCCGACGGGAGCGGGGCGATCTACCCCGTCGTCTACCTCCGGCGCGACGGCCTCACGGAAGAGCGCGTCCTCGAGCCGCATCCGTTTTTGGACTTTGGCGGCCCCGATCACCGCGCCGCGCTCGCCGACGCCGTCCGGTCGCTCGGCATGGCGGTCGTCTCGTGATAGCCGTTTGCGTCTACCGTCGCACGAGTTAGCCATTGACGGCTACCTTGCTGCCGGATAGCCTCTCGCGGATGACGAATCGGGCCGCGATCGTGCTGTTCGGCGATGTCGCCGATTCGCGAGCGGACGCGCCGCGCGCGACCGCCTGGCTCCGGACCCTGAGCGTCGATCTCGACAGGCGGTTCGGCGAGGAGCGCCTCGCGCGTTTCGCTTTCACGCAGGGGGACGAGATCCAGGGGTTGCTCCGGCGCTCCGCCGACCCGACGATCGCCGTCCTCCATGCAGCCCTCCATCCCCACGGGATGCGGATGCGTTGGGTCGCCGTCGCTGGCGCCATCGAGGCCGGCCGAGGGCCAGCCACCGAGCGGACCGGCGCGGCGTTCATCGCCGCCCGCGACCTCCTCGCCGTCGCGCGGCGCCGCCGCGACGACTTCGTGATCCGCGTCGGGGACGCGGCCGTGGACGCCTTGCTCGACGACCTCGCACCGACGCTTGCGGTGCTGCTGGGCGACCTCACGGC
>DATFPL010000233.1:0-6891 GCA_035264845.1 Candidatus Limnocylindrales bacterium
GGCGGATCGCGGCCGGCTCCGGGACGACGCTTCCGGACGTCAATCGGCTCGTCAAGCAGTTCGGCGAGATGCAGAAGGTCATGAAGCAGCTCTCCGGGGGCGGACGCCGCGGCGCGGCAGCGGCCCTGCTCGGCGGGCGCCGGTAGCAGGGGACAGATCCGTGACCGACCGAGACAGCGACCAGCCAGCACCCGCTCCCGCCGAACCCGTGGCCCGAACGCACGCGCAGGACGGGGCGCCGACGACCGCGGGCGGCGCGTCGCACGACGCCCCGACGGTCGTCTGGACGGCGCCGCGCCGGGACCCCGTCGAGGACCTCACGCCGGCTCACGCGGCACCCGTCGTCACGTCGCGGCGCGGCAGCGCGCTGCGGTGGGCCGTCGCCCTGCTCGTCACCGTTCTCGTCGTCGGCGGCGCGTTCGCCGGCGTGTTCCTGCTGACGGGGCAGTCCGCGCCCTCCGGTGTGGCCGGTTACGTGGCTCGCGACGCGATCGTGTATGCCGATGTTCGCCTGGACCTGCCCGGCGACCAGCGGCAGCGTGTCGGCGAGCTCCTGTCGAAGTTTCCGGGCTTCGCCGACCAGTCGATCCTCGACGCGAAGATCGACGATGTCTTCGATCGCGTCGTCCGTGCCGCGACGCGCGACGAGCAGACGTGGACGAACGACATCAAGCCGTGGTTCGGCGGCGAGATCGGCTTCGCGTTCTCGCAGCTCCCCGATCCGTCGCACCCATCGAATATCAGGGGTCTGTTCGTCATCACCGTGACCGATGCCGCGAAGGCCAGGGCCTGGCTCGAGACCGTCACGACGAAGTCGCGCACGGCGACCACGCGCGAGTCGTACAACGGGACCGATCTCGTCGTCGCTGGTGACGCCGCGACGAAGTTCGCCTACGGCGTCACGGACAAGGTCATCCTCCTCGGCGACGTTGGGTCGGTGAAGGCAGGCGTCGACACGAAGGGCAACGGCGAGTTCGGGCGGTCCGGCGGACCGCGTGCCGCCGCGGACGCCTTCGACGGCGACACTGTCGGCTACATGTTCATGGACACGCGCCGGTACATCGATTGGGCCATGACGATGTCGCCCCAGGCGTCCCCCGGTGCGTTCCCGTTCGACTCGTCGCTCCGCGACATGCTCCCGGAGTGGGTCGCGGGTCGCGTGCGGGCGCGAGCCGACGGCCTCGCGTTCGAGTCGGTCGCGCCGGCGACCACCAGCAAGGTGTCGCGCGAGAACAGGCTCAGCGCCATCGCGCCGCACCTTCCGCCGTCGACGATCGCCATCCTCGAGGGGCACGACGTCGGGACGGGGATCATCGAAGCCGTGGATCTCTACCGCAAGAGCGCCTCGACCGCCGAGGCGATGAAGTCCGTCGATCAGGCCGCCGGCGTCCTCGGCGGGATGGATGCGATTGTCGGCTGGATGGATCAGGCCTCGATCGTCGTCACCCGCGACGGGTCGTCCGTCGGTGGTGGCGCGGTGTTCACCGCCACGGACCGCGCGGCCGGCGAGCGGCTGCTGACCACGCTCCGCAGCTACGCGGTGCTCGCGGGCGGGCAGATCGGCGTCAAGGTCACGGACTCGCAGTACGCCGGCGTAACGGTCACGACCGTCGACTTCGGCGACCTTCGCGATCTCGCCCAGATGGCGAACCTCCAGGGCCTGCCGACGACCGGCCGCTTCACGATCTCGTACGCCTCGACCCCGGACGTCATCGCGATCGGGGTCGGCGACGCATTCGTCAGGTCGGTTCTCGATGCGAAGCCGGGATCGTCGCTGGCCGACGATGCGCGCTACAAGTCGATGCTCGACGGCGCGGGTCCGCGCAATGTCGGGTCCATGTGGGTCGATCTGAAGGCTGTCCGCGAGCTTGTGGAGACGGCGGCCGCGAGCAGCGGCGCGTCCCTCGCGGCCTACAACCGGGACGTCAAGCCGTACCTCGAGCACCTCGACGGGTTCGTCGAGACAGCGACGACGGACGGCAATCTCAACCGGGCGACGATGGTGCTCGTCGTTCGCTGACGAGGCACACCGTCAGGCGTTCGTACACTGGAAGACCAGGAGAAGATGGGGCGGGAGGCCCCGGAGGAGGTTCACCGTTCATGGCAGTCAGGATCAGGCTCACTCGCGTGGGCGCGACCAAGCAGCCGACGTATCGCGTGGTCGTCGCCGACTCGCGAAGCGCGCGCGACAGCCGGTCGATCGAGACGATCGGTCACTACAACCCGCGGAGCGAGCCCGTCGAGGTCAACATCGACGCGGACAAGGCGAAGCAGTGGCTCGCCAAGGGCGCACAGCCGTCCGACACCGTGGCGCGACTCTTCCGCAACGCGGGCATTCTGCCCGCGGCGAAGTAGGAGCGCGCGATGCCAGCCAAGGAGCTCGTCGAGTACGTCGCGCGCTCGCTCGTCGACGACCCTGACGCCGTCAAGGTCGAGGTCGTCCGGGAGCCGGGCGGAACCGTCATCGAGCTTCGTGTTGCGGAGGACGACATGGGCAAGGTGATCGGCCGCAACGGCAGCGTCGCGAAGGCGCTTCGGACGCTCCTCAAGGTCACGACGGCTCGCGACGGCGAGTCCGTCTCGCTCGAGATCCTCGACGCCTAGACCGGCCCGCGATCGCGCGGCGGCGCCGCGACCGACACGCGACGTGCGGTCGGAGACCTCCGCCCGCTCGTCGTCGCGGCTCGTCGTCGCGTTGGTCCGGGGCGTGCACGGGCTGCGAGGCGCCGTCCGCGTCGAGGTCCTGACCGACAGGCCCGGGGAGCGGTTCGCTCCAGGCTCCGTGCTGTACCGCGAACGAAGCGACGACCCCCTGACGATCGCGTCGGCGACGGCGATCCCCGATGGGCCGGGTTGGCGGATCGAGTTCCGCGAGGTTGCGGATCGCACGGCCGCAGACACGCTTCGTGGCGTGTACCTCGAGGCGGAAACCGCGTCGGACGCGCTCGGTCGCGGCGAGTATTACTGGCACGAGGTCATCGGTTGCGAAGTGACCGACGTCGACGGGCGGTCGCTCGGTCGCGTCGCCGACATCTACCGCGCCGGCGGCGCGGAGGTGTTCGTCGTCCGCGGCGGCCCGGTCGGTGAGTTCGACGTTCCGGGCGTCCAGGCGTTCATTCGGATCTTCGCGCCGCGTCGCGGCGAGATCGTGGTCGACGCCGACGCACTCGATCTTCGGCCGGTCCGGTCCGCTCGCCCGGCTCCCGACGCGACGGAGCCGCCGGCGTGACGCTCGACATCGATGTCCTGACGCTCTTCCCGGAGATGTTCGGTGCTCCGCTCGCCGCGAGCATCCCGGGCCGAATCCAGGAACGCGGCCTCGCGACGATCCGTGTCCGCGACCTGAGAGAGTGGGGGATGGGGCGGCATCGCAGCGTCGACGACTACCCCTACGGTGGCGGCGCCGGGATGATCCTGCGGCCGGAGCCGGTCGCGGCGGCACTCGAAGCCGTACGCCGCGACGACAGCATCGTGATTCTGGTCGATCCCGCCGGCGAGCCGTTCCGCCAGGCACGCGCCGTCGACCTCGCGGGTCGCTCCCACCTCGTGTTCCTGTGCCCGCGGTACGAGGGCGTCGACGAGCGGATCAGGTCCCTGGTCGACCTGGAGCTCTCGATCGGAGACTACGTGCTGTCCGGCGGCGAGCTGCCCGCGCTGGTCGTCATCGACGCCGTCATCCGGCTTCTCCCCGGCGCGATCGACGTCGCCTCGACGGCGGAGGAGTCGTTCACCGTGGGGCTGCTCGAATACCCCCAGTACACGCGTCCCGCTTCGTTCGGGGATGCCGCGGTGCCGGACGTGCTCGTCTCCGGCGACCACGGCGCCATCGCTCGCTGGCGCCTCCGGGAGTCGCTTCGGCGGACGCTTGACCGGCGGCCGGACCTGCTCGCCGCCCACGAGCCGTCGCCCGCAGAGCAGCGCGAGCTCGACGCGCTGGCGGCCGAAGCGACGGTTCACCGAACGGCGGACGCCGAGGGCGATTGACCGCCGACGCGGCCAACGGCGGCGGCGGAGCGCCGCGGTCGCCGTGCTATACTCCGCCGTCGGTCGCCCTCCGCGCGGCCGCCTTTCTTCGTCACCCCCGCAGCCTTCGGCTGCCGAGAGAGTCAGGATCAGCCGCGTGAACGTGCTCGACGAGATCGTCCAGGAACAGCTGCGCACGGACCTGCCGGAGCTGGCGACGGGCGACAGTGTCCGCGTCTCCGCCCGCGTCGTCGAAGGCAACCGCGAGCGGATTCAGGTCTTCGAGGGCGTCGTGATGCGCCTCCGCGGTGGCGGTATCACGCGCTCGATCACGGTTCGCCGGATCGCGAGCGGTGTCGGGGTCGAGCGGACGTTCAAGATCAACAGCCCGCGGATCGAGAAGATCGAGGTCGTCCGGCACGGCCGCGCGCGGCGCGCGCAGCTGTACTTCCTTCGCAACCGCGTTGGCAAGGCCGCCACCCTGCGCGAGCGCCGCCAGAACCCCTGATCGCTCTCGTCTTTCTGCACCGCACGACCCGCCAGGCGGCGGGTCGCTCGATTCGCGGGACGTTCGTGGAGCAGGTTCGCTACGCTTGCCCGCGATGGCGGCGATCGTCCCGAGCCTCCGCTACGAACGGCCGCACTGGCGCAGTGGGCTGACGCGCGTCGTCGGCGTCGACGAGGTAGGTGTCGCGCCAACGTGCGGCGCGGTCGTCGCTGCGGCCGTCGTGATGCGCCCCAACTGCCACCGAATCCCTGGAGTGCGCGACTCGAAGACCCTGTCCGCGGGACAGCGCGAGCGCCTCGCCCCGCTCATCCGGCGCCGCGCCGTGGCCGTCGGCGTCGGCGCCGCGTCGGTCCGTGAGATCGACCAGCTGAACATCTATCACGCGACTCATCTCGCGATGCGGCGCGCGATCGCGCGGATTGGCGGCCACGAGCACGTCCTCGTCGATGGCAACAGGATCGCCGACTTCGAGTCGAGGGTCGGGCCCTACAGCGCCATCGTCGACGGCGATGCGAAGTGCTACTCGATCGCCTGCGCCTCGGTCGTCGCGAAGGTCGTGCGGGACCGGATGATGGCCCTCCTGGCGGCGCGCTACCCGGGCTACGGCTGGGAGCGCAACCAGGGCTACGCCACCCGCGAGCACCGCGCCGCGATTCGCCAGCTCGGGCTCACGCCGTTCCACCGCCGCTCGTTCCTCGCGCTGCAGCGGACGCTCGCCGGCGACCAGGCGTCGCTCGACCTGTTCGGGGAAGAGCCGCCGGAGGACGTCGCCGACGCGTTCATCGATTCGTTCCCGGATGTCGCCGCCGACCTGGACGACGCGGACTTCGGCCCGGTGCTTGCCGGGGTAAGCGCCGGGTAAGTCGCGGTAGAGGTCGACTCGCGAGCATGGCGGGATGGACCCGATGCCCGCACCGCACCGAACCGCCGGGCAGCGCGCCGGCGACGCGGCGGAGGAGCTCGTAGCGACACGGCTCACGGCAGCCGGCTGGAGCGTCATCGGCCGAAACGTCCGCGTCGGACGAGGTGAGCTCGACGTCGTTGCCGTCGACCCCGGGCCGCCGCGCGAGCTCGTCGTCGTCGAGGTCCGCTGGCGGACGGGCCGCGAGTTCGGGCTTGGAGAGGAGACGGTCGGCTGGCGGAAGCGACGCAGCCTGCGCGAAGCCGGGTTCGGCCTGCTCGACCGCCCCGAGCTGCCGGGCGGCGGCCACGTCCCGCGCCTCGGCCTTCGGTTCGACCTCGTGATCGTCGAGCCGGGGACCTCCGCGGACGCCGGCCCCCGTGTGCGGCACCATCGGAACGTCCTCGGGACGTAGCCCGCCGGTCCGTCGGCCCACGAGGGCGGCGAACGCCCCGTGCTACACTCCGCCCCGGCCGCGGCGCTTCGCGGCCACCGTCGATGCCCACGGCCACGCGCCGTGGAGCCCACACGCGGACCGTTCCGACCGGGACGGTGCCGGACGCTCGATGGCTCGGCTCACGTGCCGCCGTCGCTCGCCGGCCCCCGGCGACGAGGTCCGCGGAGGAACGAACCGAACAGGAGGTCGCTCACCGTGCCGTCCGTTTCGATGCGGCAGCTGCTCGAGGCCGGAGTCCACTTCGGCCACCAGACGCGCCGCTGGAATCCCAAGATGCGCCCGTTCATCTTCGCCGAGCGCAACGGGATCCACATCATCGACCTCGCCCAGACCGTCAAGCGGCTCGACGTCGCCCTCGAGGCCGTCCGCGACACCGTCGCGCGCGGCGAGCAGGTGCTCTTCGTCGGAACGAAGAAGCAGGCCCAGGAGCCCGTCGCGCAGGAAGCGGCGCGAGCCGGCATGCCGTTCGTCAACAAGCGCTGGCTCGGCGGAATGCTGACGAATTTCGTGACGATCAAGAAGCGGATCGGGCTGCTCGAGCAGCTCGAGGCCCGCCAGCAGGCCGGTGAGTTCGAGCGGCTGGCCAAGAAGGAAGCGGCCAAGCTGACAGAGGAGCTGAACAAGCTCGAGCTGATGCTCGGCGGGATGCGGAAGATGAAGCGGCTTCCGGGCGCCATCTTCATCGTCGACCCGCACCGCGAGCGGATCGCGGTGACGGAGGCGAACAAGCTCGAGATTCCGGTCGTCGGGACGGGTGACACGAACGTCGACCCCGACGAGCTCGACTTCATCATTCCGGCCAACGACGACGCGATCCGCGCGATCCGGCTGCTCTGCTCGCTCGTCGCGGACGCGGCCATCGAGGGCGCCAACGATCGCGCCGCGCGGGCCGTCGAGCCGGAGCCCGAAGCGGCGTCCGCGGAACCCGAGTACGAGGAAGCTGCCGCGTCCGACGCGTACGCCGCCGCGCTCGCCGGTGGTGGCGCGCTGACCTTCGAGCCCGACCTCGAAGAGGACGACGAGCTCCTGCCCGGGGCCCGCGCGGCGCGCGCCGAGGCGGCG
>DATFPL010000234.1:0-2722 GCA_035264845.1 Candidatus Limnocylindrales bacterium
ATCCGTCAACGCCGCGCCGATCGCAAACCGCTCGCGCGACGAAGTGGCGCGGCTTCGCCAGCTTCGGGCGAGAGCGGGGATGGTGTTCCAGGAGTTCAACCTGTTCCCCCATCGCAGCGTCCTCGGCAACCTCATCGAGGCGCCGGTCCACGTAAAAGGGGTGCCGCACAAGGAAGCGATCGAGCGGGCGGAGTCGTATCTCGAGAAAGTCGGCCTCATCGACAAGCGGGACGAGTACCCCGCGCGGCTGTCCGGCGGTCAGCGGCAGCGCGTCGCGATTGCACGTGCGCTCGCGATGGAGCCGGAGGTGCTGCTGTTCGACGAGCCCACGAGCGCGCTCGACCCGTCATTGGTCGGCGAGGTCCTGAAGGTCATGGAAAGCCTCGCCCACGAGGGGCGGACGATGATCGTGGTGACCCACGAGATGCAGTTCGCGCGGGAGGCCGCGGACCGCGTCTACTTCATGGAAGAGGGGCGGTTCGTCGAGATCGGGCCGTCAGACCAGGTCATCGAGAACCCCCGCGAGGAGCTGACGCGGCAGTTCCTCGCGCGATTCCTTCGCGGCGCGGAGAAGTCCCGGGCGGGGGCGTCGGGAGCGCCGCCGCCGACGGCCGGGGAGCCGCCCGCTCAGGGCTGACCGTCAAGTGCCCGTTGGGGAACCGCCGCGCCGGCAGCGGTGTACGGGGGGCACGCAGGACCGATACGCGTCCGCTCGCCCGGAGTCGTGAGATGCAGCTCCCCCGCTCGATTGCCCCGCTCGTCGTGATCGCCGCGCTCGCGGCCGCATGCACGCCGGGAGCCGCCCGTCCGACTGCCTCGCCGGCCACCCCCATGGACGTTCCACCCTCGGCGGCCGCCAACGCCGTCGGTGCGCCCTCGCCGGACGCGTGGCTCGTCGTCGGCAAGCGCGGTGTCGAGGGGCTCCAGGTGATCCTCGCGAGCACGGCACAGAAGGACTACGACCTCCCCACCGGGGTCCCCAACGAGCGATGGGGCCGCCTGCTGACCGTCCGCCGCGAGGGCGGGCGAACCATCGTCCGCGACCTCGTCGTCCAGCCCGGCTTCGGCGGCAACGAGCGGTCGATCGATGGCGCGTGGGCGCTCCCGACGTTCGGAGCGGACGCGCTCCCCGTCGGCGTCTCGGCGGACCGGCAGACTGTCGTCCTCGTCGAAGCCGCGCCGGCGACACCGGGGCGCACGCGGTTCGCCGTCCTCCGCGCGGCCTCCGACACGCCGATCGTGATCGACGTCGCCGGCACAGTCGCGTACGACGCGGTGTCGCCGAACGGCTCGATGATCTTCGTCATCGAGCACCTGCCGGCGCCGCCCGAGGCGCACTACCAGGTCAGGGCGATCGACGTTGCCTCGCGCAACCTCCTTCCCGGGGTCGTCGTCGACAAGACGGGGACCGACGAGGCGATGGGCGGCTGGCCGCTCGCCCAGCTGGCGCGGCCGGGCGGTCTGGTGCTGACGCTCTACCGAAGCGCGGAGCATCCGTTCATCCACGCGCTCCAGACGGTCGACAACTTCGCCATCTGCATCGATCTGCCGGCGTCTCGGCTCGACGCGGACGCCGCGCAGGACTGGGGATTGGCGGCGGCGCCGTCGGGAGCGGTGTACGCCGTGAACGCCACGCTTGGCGAGGTCGCCCAGGTCGACGCCGGGGACTTCCGGGTCACGCGAACCGCGAGCGTCGAACCCGCGAGGAGCGCGACGATCGTCCTCGCCAAGTTCGGGCACAGCGACCTCGGCCCGGTTGGGCGGCGACTCGTCGTGTCGCCGGACGGCGCGACGCTCTATGCCGCGGGGCGAGGCGGAATCCTCGCGATCCGGACGACGGACCTGACGAGGAGCGGCGCCTTCCTCGACGGTCAGGCCGTCGATTCGCTCGGGCTCTCGCCCGACGGCTCGGCGCTCTACGCGCTGCTCCACGCTGGCGGCAGGATCGTGAAGCTCGACGCGGCGACGGGTCGCGTCGAACGCTACGTTCCCGGCGAGGGCTACGATCGACTGCTCGCGGTCGCGCCGTGGTGAGCGTGCGCTAGCCGTTCTCGCCCGCGACCAGCGTCTCGACGTCCCGGGCCACGACGAGGTCCTCGCGGGCCTCGATCCGGAGGACGGCGGGCGGACCCGCGACGAGGACACGGTCCTCGCCGGTCTCCGTCGCGGGGATCGCGGGCACGCCGACGGCGCCGAGACGCCGCACGATGGCCGCGCGGACATTCGCGGCGTGCTCGCCGATGCCCGCTGTGAAGACGAGCGCGTCGACACGGTCGACCGATGTCATGGCCCCCGCGATGCCCGCGGCGGCCCGGTCGGCGAACATGTCGAGAGCGAGCCGTGCGCGGGCATTGCCTGTTGCCGCGGCAGGCTCGAGCTCGCGAATGTCCGACCCGATCCCCGATACCCCGGCTAGCCCGGAGCCGTGTTCGAGCGCCTCCTCGATGTCGTCCCGCGACGCCTTCCGGGTTCGGAGGAGGTGGAAAAGGATCCCGGGATCGATCGACCCCGACCGCGTCCCCATCATCAGCCCCTCGAGCGGCGTGAAGCCCATCGACGTCCACGCGCTCCGCCCGCCCGGGACCGCCGTGACGGAGCAGCCGCTGCCGAGATGCGCGACGACGATGTTGAGCTCCGCGACAGGGCGGGACAGGATCTCCGCAGCGCGCTCGACGGACCAGGCCACCGACAGGCCGTGGAATCCGAAGCGCCGAATCCCCCA
>DATFPL010000235.1:0-5530 GCA_035264845.1 Candidatus Limnocylindrales bacterium
TCCGCCTCGGCGACGAGATCGGGTCGCTCGAGGTCGGCAAGGCCGCGGACCTCGTGGTGTGGGACGTGCCCTCGGCCGAGCAGATCCCGTACTGGCCCGCCGCGGACCTGGTGCGGACCGTCGTGAAGCGGGGAAACGTCGTCCTGTCGCGCGAGTAGACGCGGCGTCAGGCCTTTCCGCGCGACTCCAGCAGGACGGCGGTCGTCTCGGCCGGCAGCACCGACGGGCTGACCGAGAGCTTCGGCTGGGTCACCGGCTCGCCGCCCATCTCATGGAAGAACTTGGCCAGCGCCTCGCGGCAGTTGACTTCGTCGTCGCAGACGGGCATCGGGACGACGATTCGGGGGTCGAGCTGCGCCACGAGCTCGGCGGCCTTCGTCGCAGTGAGCGTGCCGCCGATCGGGATGCAGGCGACGTCGACCGACCCGACCTCGGCCAGCTCGTCCTCGGTGAGCAGGTGGCCGATCTCACCGAGATGAATCGTGTGCATCCCGTCCAGCTCGACGACGAACGCGGTCTGCCTCGCGCGGTTGCCGTTGTTGCCGTTCGCCCCGTCGTCGCGGAACGTCCGGACGCCGGTCAGCAGAACGTTCCTGACCTCGTACTCGCCCGGGCCATCGAGGACGAACGCATCCTCGAGACTGGTCGGGATGATCGTCCTGCCGTCGCGGGACCGCTTGCCTTTCGCCCGAGCGACCGGCTTGTCGTCAGGGTGGCTGAACGTGACGATCTCGCCGCTGATGCCGCGCCCCGTTGGGCCGACCACCGCCGTGTACGGATCGGCAACGACGACCGCGTCACGGCCTCGGAGGCGGATGCACGTCCCGCCGTACCAGGTGATCTCCATCGTGCCGATTCTGGCACGCCGCACTCACCCCGCGCTAACCCGGCCAACGCGCCGCATCGCCGCCCCCCGGATGCCGGCCCGTTGCCGCGCGCGGCCGCGTGCGTGCGCCCCGCCGCCGGCCGGACGCCGCCGCGCCAGGCCGAGCGCCGCGTGTTGCGTCCCACGCACGTACGGACGAAGTTGAGACTCGAACTTCTCTCCTTGTAGCGTCCCACGCACGATCTGGCGTCCCAACCAATGCCCGTTGCGTCCGGCGCACGACGGAGCGAAGAACATCGCCCTCCTTCGCCGATACGTGCGTTGCACGCAACAAGAGGAGGTCGGGGGACGAGCGCGGCCCGAACAGCCACGGGAGGAGCGGCCGGCAGCGGGTCCGGATGGAAGGCGCGCCGTGAGCACCGCAGCGAGCGCACCCACAGGTGCGTGAGCGAGGAGCGGAACAAGTAACGCGGCAGCCGGCCCCGATCCCGGCCGCGACATGGAAAGACCGGAGGCGCCTGCCCAATCGGCGCCTCCGGTCGGAGGGAGGGAGGATGGACTCTTGAAGGGTCCGGTCCGACAACTACGCTAGGTTCCCGACGTTCAGGTGCGAGGCCGCAACCGGTTAAGAAAGCGACATTCGGCGCCGCATGTCCGGGTCCCGAACCGGACGGCCGTCCCATGGTCGCGCCTTCGGCCCGTGCCACAATTCCGACCATGACCCCGGGCCGCGCCGCCCGCCCGCGCCCGGGCGTGCCCGCATCGGCGCTCCTGACGCTCCTGTTGTCGACCGTCGTCGCGGCCGCGTGCTTCCCGCCGATGGCCTCGCCGGCCTCGCCGTCGCCGTCACATGCCGCGTCCGCGTCGCCCTCCGCCCTGGCGGTATCCCCGAGCCCCTCCATCGCCTCGCCGGCGAGCTCGCTCGATCCGGCATCGGTCTACGCCGGGATCGAGCCCCAGGTGGTCGCAATCCGCGGTCTTGCGCCGAAGCGCAACGTCCACCCGAAGCTCCTGTCGACCGACCAGCTGAAGACGCACGTCGCCGAATCGTTCAAAAAGGACAACCCGCCGGAGCTCGTCGCCGCGAATGAGGCACTCCTCAAGGGCCTCGGGCTGTTTCCCGCGGACGCGTCCCTCGGCGCCCTCTACGTCGAGCTGCTCGGGAGCCAGGTCGCCGGTTTCTACAGCCCGGACGACAAGGAGCTGTACGTGGTGTCCCGCTCCGGCGGGATCGGGCCACTCGAGCGGGTCACGTTCGCGCACGAATACACGCACGCGCTCCAGGATCAGACGTACGACCTCGGCAAGCTCCATCTCGACGAGGTCGGCGAGAGCGACCGCGGACTCGCCCGACTGGCGCTCATCGAGGGCGACGCAGTCGCGGTCCAGAGCGTCTGGATGCAGCAGAACCTGTCGGCGGCGGAGAACGTGGCGCTCCTCCAGGCCGCGCTCGACCCGGAGGCGCTGAAGATCCTCGAGCGGATGCCGCCGATTCTTCGCGAGTCACTCGGCTTCCCGTACGACGCTGGACTCAGGTTCGTCCTGGGTCTCAAGGCCGGCGGGTCGCACGGCGTCGATGCGGCATTTGCGAAGCCGCCGGCATCGACGGAACAGATCCTCCACCCCGAGAAGTACGACGCCGGCGAGGCACCGGTGGCCGTGGACATCCCGGTCGATGTCGCGACACGGATGGGCTCGGGCTGGAAGTCGTCGCTCGAGGACACGTTCGGCGAGTTCCAGCTCGGCGTATGGCTCCGTAGCGCGACAGACCGGGCACCGATCGCGACCGCGGCGGCTGCGGGTTGGGGCGGTGATCGGATCGAGCTCCTCACAGGCCCCGACCAGTCGTGGGCGATCGCGCTCGTGACGGAGTGGGACACCGTCGCGGACGCGCAGGAGTTCGCCGACGCGGCGGGGATCGCGATCTCGAAGGTCGGCGGCGTTGGAACGCTCGCGTCACAGCCGGGCTCGAAGCGCGTGACGGTGATGATCGGGAGCACGCCCGAAGTCACCACGAAGCTCGAAGCAATCCTCGGGAACACGGGCGCCTGACGAGCGACGCGGAACGCCCGGCCCCGGCGACGCCGCGACCGCTCTACATCGAATCCGGCGCGGAGATCCCCAGCAGCCCGAGCGCGTTCGCGAGCGTCGTCTGCGTCGCCTTCGCTAGCGCGAGCCGCGCGGCGGACCGATCCGGCTCCTCCGCGTCGACCACGCGGGCGTCGCGGTAAAAGCCGTGGAACGTCGTCGCGACCTCGGTCGCGTACGCCGTGATGCCGTGGGTCTCCTCGGCCAGCACGGCGTCCTCCACGACCTCCGGAAATCGCACGATGGCGCGGGCGAGCGCGGCCTCCGGCGCTCCCGAAAGGGAGCCGCGAACGGTCGTCGCCGGCCGAAGGCCGGTCTCGGTGGCCTTGCGGACGATCGACGCGATCCTCGCGTGGGCGTACTGGACGTAGTAGACGGGGTTCTCGTTCGACTGCTTCTTCGCCAGCTCGATATCGAAGTCGATCCCCGTGGTCGGTCCGCGTGAGGCGAAGAACCAGCGAGCGGCGTCGACGCCGACCTCGGACAGCAGCTCGTCGAGCGTGATGAAGTCGCCCGCCCGTTTCGACATGCTGACCTCGACGCCGTCGCGCACGAACCGAACCCACGAGTAGAGAAGGACCTGGACGGCCTCCTTGTCGTAGCCCATCGCCTCGGCGGCATTCCGCAGCCGCGCCACCGTTCCGTGGTGATCGGCGCCCCAGATGTAGATGAGGTGGTCGAAGCCGCGGCTCAGCTTTTCGGTGACATAGCCGATGTCGGCAGCGAAGTACGTCGGCTCGCCGTTCGACCGGATGATCACGCGGTCCTTGTCATCACCGAACGTCGTCGAGCGGAACCAGACCGCGCCATCCTGCTCGTACACGTGGCCGTGCTCGCGGAGCCGCGCCACCGCGCGCTCGACCCAGCCCTCCGAGTGCAGGGAGCCCTCGCTCTTCCAGACGTCGAAGCGAACGCCGAGCCGGGTGAGGCTCGATTCGATGGCGGCGCGGACGCGGCGCGCTGCCCAGCGACCGACTGCATCGGCGGCGTCGACACCGGGCGCCGTCGCGGCGGTCCACTCGTCGTCCGGAAGGTCCGCCGCGAGGTCGCCTACATAGCCGCCGTGATAGCCGTCCTCCGGGACCGGCTCGCCGCGCTTGAGCGCCACGACCGACGCCCCCAACTTCGCGATTTGTGCCCCGGCATCATTGAAGTAGTACTCGCGCGTGACGCGCTGCCCGCCGGCCTCGAGGACGCGGCAGAGGAGGTCGCCGACGAAGGCGCCGCGAGCGTTGCCGACGGTGAGGGGCCCGGTCGGGTTGGCGGACACGAACTCGACGTTGACCGAGCGCGGGCGAATCGCCTCGACACGACCCCACGCGGACGGGTTGCGCAGCACCGCGTCGACTGTCGCGGCGAGTGCCGGTTCCGCGAGCCGGAGGTTGAGGAACCCGGGCGCCGCCACGTCGGCGTCCGTGATCGGCGTCCCGGCGGGATCCTCCGCTGTCGCCGTTCTGAGCTCCGCGGCGATGGCGGACGCGATCGCCATTGGCGACTGGCGATACGGCCGGGCCAGCTTCAGCGCGAGGCTCGTCGCGAGGTCGCCATGTTCGGGCTGCGCCGGCCGCTCGATCTCGACCTCCGGCGAAGCGGCGTCGTCGGCGATCACGGGAAGCATCCCGGCCGCGACCGCCTGGCCCCACGCACGCTCGATCGCCAGCCGGACCTGCGTCCGGAGCGGGAGGGGAATCTCGGTCGTCGTCGGCTCGGCTGTCGGCGGCACGTGGCTCCTCGTCGGCGCGGCGCCCGCCATCGTAGTCGCGCCGGGCGTTTTCCGGCCGGGATACGGCAGGTGTCTTGTGAAGTCTCGGCAAATTGATACTAGTCAAGGGGATTCCGCTTTAGTACCTTTGGCGCCTGGCTGACTGGTACCCAATGTCGGCGTTGTCCGGCCGGGTCGGAGGACCCGGAGGGATCGTGCTCGAACGGTGCGATCCCGCCGCCTCGATTTACGGGTAGGACCATCGTCCGGGGTCAGGTGTTGATGGCAGGCACCACATCCGGCGGAGAGATGCACTCTGGTGCAGTCTCGCGAGCCCGCGTTAGGTACTTCGGTACTAGACGCGCGAGTTCGGTTCCATGACGATTACGGCCGCCGCGGGGGCGGGAGCGTGATCGAACAGGGCACGGAGGCCCTTGACCCTCCGAATCTCAGGGGTACAGACGATATGCAAGCGAGACGTGCGGTCAGACCGCGAAAATTCTCCATCCGGTCTCTGGGCTGGTTGGCCGTCCTGGCGATGCTGGTCAGCGCGCTGTTGCCGGCCTCCGCCTTCGCGAACCAGCTCAGCGACGGCCAGACGGCGCAGCTTCCGATCAGCTCGGATGCCGCCGGCTTCGAATGCCCCGAAGGCGATGCTGCCCCTGCCGGAAGCGTTTTGTGGCACTTCATCCAGACGCAGGTCGACGCAGGTACGGAGAGCGGCACACTCACCGTCACGTTCGAGACCGCCGGAACGATGCACGTCGAGTCGACCCGCCAGACGGGTGGCGCGCTGCACTGGTACGTCACGACCGGCGACCCTGACACGCTGACTGCCGCGGAGTCAGACGTCTCGAGCGAAGGCAACCTCGTCCTCAGTCACATCTGTGTCGGCCCGAAGGCGACCCCGACGC
>DATFPL010000236.1:0-4048 GCA_035264845.1 Candidatus Limnocylindrales bacterium
GACCTCGTCGTCTATCTCTTCACGGTCATGCCGAACTTCCTGCCGACGGTGCTCGCGCTGTCGACGCCGATCGCCCTCGGCGCGCTGTGCGGCGTCATGTGCGAACGATCCGGGGTCGTCAACATCGGGATCGAAGGGATCATGCTGACGTCGGCGTTCTTCGGCTACCTGGCCGGGTTCGTGCTCCATGAGTCAATCGGCGACCTGCCCGCGCTCATCGTCGGCGTCGCGGTGGCCGTCCTCGTCGGGGTCATCCTGGGGCTCGTCCACGGCTGGCTCTGCATCTCCGTCCGCGCGGACCAGATCATCGCCGGGGTATTCCTCAATATCGCCGCGCTCGGTCTGACCGGGTACCTTAACCGGCTGATCGTCACGCCGTCCGGCAAGGGCGGCGCAGGGCTGCTGCCGCACGTGACCGTTCCGGACGCGGTCGCGAACCTGCCGCTCGTCGGCCCAGTCGTCGGGATGTTCTTCAACCAGGGACCGATCGCGATGAGCGTCGTGTTCCTGGTCGTCGGGCTCCAGTTCCTGCTGTTCCGGTCGCGCTGGGGCCTCCGGACGCGCGCGGTCGGCGAGCACCCGAAAGCGGCCGACACTGTGGGTATCGACGTCCTTGCGCTGCGCTACCGGAACGTCGTCGTCGGCTGCGCACTGGCGGGGCTGGCGGGGGCGTTCATCATCCTCGAGTCGACCGGCACGTTCTCCAACGGGATGACCAACGGCCGCGGCTTCATCGCGCTCGCCGCGGTGATCTTCGGGCGATGGACGCCCGTCGGCGCGTTCCTCGGCGCGCTCCTGTTCGGGTTCGTGTCCGCGCTCCAGACGATGGTCGGCGTCGCGCCCCCGAGCGGCGACCTCGGCACGATCATGGGTCAGATCCCGAACCAGTGGTATGCGGCCCTGCCGTACGTCGTCACGATCGTCGTCCTCGCCGGGGTCGTCGGGCGCTCAATCCCACCGGCCGCGGACGGCGTCCCGTACGAGAAGGAGGCGCGCGCGTGACGGCCGAGGAGCGGCTCCGGGCGCGCGAGTTCCTCGACCTCGCGGAGGGACGCAGCGTGACACCGGTGCTGCGCGACGACGGCATCGCGACGATCCTCGCCACGAGTCGCCGGATCGCGGTCATCGGCGCGTCGTCGAAGCCGTCACGGCCCTCGTTCGGGGTCTTCCGCTACCTCATCCACGAGGGCTACGACTGCGTCCCGGTCAACCCCGCCGAGCGCGACGTCATGGGTGTGCCGGCGTTCCGGACGCTCGCCGAGGCCGTCGATGCAACCGGCCCGTTCGACATCGTCGACGTCTTCCGCCGGTCGGAACTGTGCGTCGCCCACGCGGAGGAGGCCGTCGCCGCCGGAGCGCGGTGCCTGTGGCTCCAGCTGGGCGTCGTCAACTGGGAGGCCGCGCGGATCGCGCACGAGGGCGGGCTCCTCGTCGTCATGGACCGCTGCACCGCGATCGAGCACCGGCGGTTCCGCGGCCGGTAGACGCGCGCGGCCTACCTCGAGCGGCGAACCGAGGCGGCGGCGGCACGCGCGGAACGGACGAGCGGCAGCGCGCGAGCGACGACGCGATCTGCGACCGATGGCGTCACGCGGACGGCGACGGGCGCTGGTCCGGCAGCAGGCGCGAGCCATTCGTCGGACAGGAGCGTCTGCGCGCCGTACAGCGCCCACAGGAACTGCGCTTCAGCGGATGGTCGGATGCCGAGGCCCGCGCGGGACAGTCGGCCCCGCGACAGAGCGGTGCTGACTGCATCTCGGTCGGCGAGGTCGAACACGGCCGAACCCGAATCGAGCAGGCGCTCGCGCATCGCGGCGTCGAGCGGACCGGCGGTCGTTCGTCGCCACTCGACGACGCCGCCGGATGTGAGGGTCACTGCGGCGGAACGACTCGCGCGCGACGAAGCCGGCGATCCGGGGGGTCGCTCGCCCTCGAAAAGCCACGGCGACCCAGCCAGCGGGATCTCGACCAGTCGTCGATCGAGGCGACGAAGAAGCTCGAAGACGAGTCTCTCGTCGGCGCGCTGCTCGAGGTCGACCCGGCGGCCAGCATCGATTACACGAGCGTCGAACAGCGGCTGGAAGAAGCGGTACGCGGCCGCGTTCGCGGTTCGCGTGGTCGCCGCCCAGCGGCCCGTCCTGAGCGCGAGGTAGATGCGATCGAGCGCTTCGGCCGGTGACTCCCCGGGCAGGAAGGCGGTTGTCCGCTCGACGTAGTCGCCGTACGACGCGGCGACGTCGGCACGAAGAAAGCGACGCGCCGACGTGAGCAGGCCGTGCAGGAAGCGCGCGGCCGTGTCGCGGTCGAGCGGTCGGACCAACTTGACATAGCCGCCGCGCAGCAGCTCGCCGCCGCCGCCGTTGACGACGACCCGCGACTCGAACCCGCCGGATTGCGACGGGATGTTTTCGTACGGCGAGAGCATCCCGTCGGTCGTCCGCAACGCGAGCCTCGTCCGCTCGCGAATGTCGACGGTCACATGCGATCGCAATGTCTCGGACACGGGCGTCGACGTGTGCTCGACGCCGAGCGTCGCCGCGACCCGTGCCGCGAGGAAGACGTCCGGATGCGTCGGATGACCCTTCGTCGATGTCCGGAACGGAACGCCCGCCGCCCGTGCCGCCGCCACCAGAAGGCGGCTGTCGCGTCCGCCGGTGAGGTTGCACGTGACTTCGCGGCCCGCTCGTTTGATCGGCTCACACGCCGCGATGAGCGCATCCAGCGTGTCGGCGTGGGAATCGTCCGTGGCCGGATCAGCCGCCTCGCGCGTCCGAATGGCGACGCCACCGGACGTCGCGGCGATCTCGCTTGCCGGCGGCAGGACGTGGAGGCCGTCGAACGGGGTCTCCTCGCTCGCGAAATAGCCCGTGTTGAGGAATGGCAGGAGGTTCGGGACGTGGTACGCGGGCTTCGTCGCCTGCGTTGCCACGAGGTGGACCAGCAGCGGCCGGTTGCCGATCGCGATCCTGTCGCCGGCTTCCTGCCAGAACACGGGCTCGACACGGGGCAACGTGTTCCAGGCGACGACGCTGCGTGTTGCGCCGGATGTCGCACACGCGGCATACACGCCACCGGCGTGGGCAAGCGCGCGTCCGATCGCGGCAGGACCGCCGATCACGTCGAGCGGCCGAACATCCGCAGTTCCAAGGTAGCCGGAGACGGCGACCGCCATGTCGCGGTCGGCCCACCACGACGGGTCCCCCTCGACGCCATCCTCGTTTGACCAGGACCACATGCCGAGCTCGCCGGATGGCGAGACCCACGACCGCTGCGTCAGCGACTCGAGTGCGACCGGGAGCGCCACTCGGGCGAGCGCTCGAACCGCCTCCGGCGCGAGTGCCTCCGAGCGCCCCGGAGATGTGAGAACGACGGCGACGTGCGCTCGCATGCCCCTTACTTGAGCACGAACCCGAGGACGATGAGCGCGATGCCGACCGCGCCGACCGCGGCGCCGCGTTGCGCCTGACGGCGCAGGATCTGCATCGCGACCGACGCGCCGGTCGGCGAGCTGTCGCGGATGCCGCCACGCCATGCGCCGTAGCGGGCCTCGTTCGCGTCCTGCCGCCTCAGCGACTCGTAGCGGTCCCAGGGGCCCTTCGCGAGTCGATACCCGATCGCGACGAGCGCGACACCGACGACCCACGCAATGATGCTTGCGAGGCTCATGCCGCGCCGCGATCGGGCGCGTCGAGGCGCTCGCGGACTGCAGCCTGCACGGCCGCCGGGTTCGCCTGACCGCGCGTCGCCTTCATCACCTGCCCGACGAGGAAGCCGACCGCCTGCGCCTTTCCCGACCGGTAGTCCGCGACGGCCGTCGCGTTTGCTCCCAGGACGGAGTCGATGATCGGCGTCAGCGATTCCGTGTCGGAGATTAGGCGGAAGCCGCGCGCCTCGACGATCGCCGCGGCCGCCCGCCCGGTCGAGACGTGCTCGCCGAGAACGTCGCGGCCGTTGGCGCGGGAGATGACGCCGTCGCTCACCTGCCGGACGAGATACGCGAGCTCCGGGGGCGAGACCTCGATGCCGTCCGTCGACTCGTTCCTCAGGC
>DATFPL010000237.1:0-3409 GCA_035264845.1 Candidatus Limnocylindrales bacterium
TGGGACCGGCTGGCAGAGATCTGCGGTCAGTACCTCGGCAAGGGTCAGCAGGTCGCCATCGAGGGCCGCCTCCAGACGCGCTCGTGGGACGACGACCGCGGGCAACGGCACTGGAAGACGGAAGTCGTCGCCGGTCACGTCGAGATGCTTTCGGGCCGACGGAAGAAGGACTACGACGCCGAGGCCGACGGGCTCGTCGCCCAGGCAGCCGCGCTCGGCGAGACCGGTCCCGAGGCGCTGGCGGCTTCCGAGCCGCTGGCCGAGGAGGTCGTCGCCGCCTGAACCCTGCTCGTCCCGATCCGGCGGCGTCGTCCTCCCCTCCGGCGCCGTCGGGTCACCTCTCAGACGAGCTCGAAGAACGACACGGCAAGGATCACGTAGACGATCGTCAGCAGGGCGCCCTCGAGCCAGTTCGACTCGCCGTCCATGGCGATGAGCGCGCTGATGCCGACAGCTGCGCCGACGGCGGCGACCTCGAGCGGCTCGAAGACGAGGTCCATCGGGCGGCCGATGCCGACGCCGATGAGCACGAGCACCGGCGCGACGAACAGGGCCACCTGCAGGCTCGAGCCGTAGCAGACCGCCATTGCGAACTCCATCTTGTTCTTGAACGCGAGCTGGACGGCGACGAGGTGCTCGGCGAGGTTCCCGATCGTCGGGATGAGGATCACCCCGACGAAAAACTCGCTGAAGCCGAACCGGGCGATGAACGGTTCGATCGCGCCGACGAGGATTTCCGACAGCACCGTCAGGAAGACGGCCGCGACGAGCAGGACCGCGACGGCGGTCGGCGTGGACCAGGCCGGCCCGCCGTGCCCTGCAACTGCCTCGTGACCACCGAGCGTCTCCGTCGGGTGCCGGAACTGGAAGACGAGCGCGAGCACGTAGCCGAGGATCAGCAGGACGGCGACAAGGACGGATTGCTCGGTCAGCGTGCCGCGCGACCGATCGGCGGAGCTGAACGCGAAGACGGCCGGCACGAACAGCCCGAGGAGCGCGACGACGAGGAGCGCGGCATTCGAGCCCGCGATCTGCTCGCTGAAGCGCTGCGTTCCGTTGCGGACGCCGCCGACGAGGACGCTGACCCCGAGGACGAGCAGCAGGTTGCCGACGATCGATCCCGTCAGGGACGCCTTGACGACGTCGATCAGTCCCGCCTGGAGCGCGAAGAACGCGATGATCAGCTCCGCGATGTTGCCGAACGTCGCGTTGATGACGCCGCCGACCTGCGGGCCGGTGACCGCCCCGAGGCGTTCCGTCGAGAGGCCGACGACCCAGGCCAGCCCGAGGATCCCGACGGCGGCCACGACGAAGAGGATCGTCGGATCCGCGTGCAGGCCGAAATCGAGGACGATCGCGACGACGCTGATCGCCACCGTCGCGGTGACGGCGATCCGGGCGAACGGCGAGAGCTCGCCGAGGACCGGGAGACTGCTGCGCGTCGACGGCGTGTCCGTCACTCCGATCCGGCCTCGCGGCGGATGGAGCCGTAGAGCTGGCGCCGCGGGATCGCGGTCGTCGCGCTCACGCGCCGCGCCGCGTCCCCGCGCGCGACCCCGTCGCGTACCAGCTCCTCGACCTGCCGCCGCGCGTTTTCGAGCCGTGCCTCCTCCGCGGCGCCGTCGTTGCCACCGCCCGCTCCCCCACTGTCCGTGCCCGCGAACCCGACGACGAGGACGAACTCGCCGCGTTCCCGGATCCCGCCGTTCACGACCGCGGCCGCCAGCTCGCCGAGTGACCCCCGGGTGATCGTCTCGTGGAGCTTCGTCAGCTCGCGGCAGACGGCTCCGCGGCGTCCCTCCGGGCACGCGGCCGCGAGGTCGCGGAGCGTCCCGCCGACGCGGCCCGGCGCCTCGAACACGACCGCGCCGCGCTCGTCGGCCGCGATCCGCGTGAGCCGCTCTCGCCGTTCGCGGCCACTCCGCGGCAGAAACCCCTCGAACGTCCAGCGCGGCCCCGCGACACCGCTCGCCGCGACCGCGGCCAGCACCGCCGACGCGCCCGGGATCGGCACGACGACGCCGCCCTCGCCGCCCCATGCCGCGACGAGCCCCTCGCCGGGATCGGACACGACGGGCGTGCCCGCGTCGGTGACCACCGCAAGATCGTCGCCTCGCCGGAGGTGCTCCAACAGCTCCGCTTCGCGCGCCGCGCCGCTCTTAGCGTGGTAGCTGATGAGCCGTGTCGCGATCTCGTGCCGCGCGAACAGCCGCCGCGTGAGGCGTGTGTCCTCGGCGGCGACGAGCGGCACGTCGCGCAGCACCTCGATCGCCCGCAGCGTCACGTCGCCGAGGTTTCCGATCGGTGTCGCGACGACGAACAGGCGGCCGCCACGCGACCCGGCGTCCCCCGACGTCACCGCCGCGCGGAGCCGGGCCGCCGCCGCGGGTACAGGTAGTCGAGGCCCGGCGTCCGCGGACCCAGCTTCGCGACGGGCGGCATCTGCCGCTTGAACTCCGCTCCCGCGACCATCCGATCGACCCGCTCGACGAGCGCCGCGTCGAATCCCGTCGCGACGAGCTCGTCGACGGATCGGCGCTTGTCGATCCGCCAGTAGAGCAACCGGTCGAGCTGCGGATAGCTGAATCCCGCCTCGGCCTCGTCGGTCTGGCCGGGCCAGAGGTCCGCCGACGGCGCCTTTCGGATGATCGCCTCAGGCACCCCGATCGCCGCCGCGAGCTGACGGACCTGGCTCTTGTAGAGGTCCCCGATCGGGTTGAACGCGCACGCCGCGTCGCCGAAGATGGTCGTGTACCCGATGAGGGCTTCGGTCTTGTTGCCGGTCCCCACGACGAGTCCGCCCCAGGTCACGGATCGGTCGTAGAGGACGGCCATCCGCATCCGGGCGGCAAAGTTCCCTCGCCGAAGCGGCGACGCGTCGAAGTCTGCCCCGAAGAACCCGTCGACCATCGGGCTGACGTCGACCACCTCGCTCGAGGAGCCGAGCCGGCGAACGACCTCCTCGGCGTCGGCGCGCGACGCCGGCGACGACGTCCGGTACGGCATGAGCACGCAGTGGAGCCGCTCCGCGCCGATCGCCTCAGCCGTCAGGTACGCGACGAGCCCCGAGTCGATCCCGCCGGACAGCCCGAGGACAGCCCGCTCGAAGCCCGCCTGCTCGAGCTGGCCGCGAATGAACTCCCCGATCACCCGCCGCGCGACGCCGGTGTCGATCTCGAGCTCCGACGGGAGCTCGAACATCGGCGCGACGCGGTCTTCCCGTGGTTCCGTCGTCATCGCACGGTGCGGAATCCGATGGGGGCGCCGGCGACGTCGGCAGGCGCGAGGTCGAGGCCCGCCTCGGCCCCATCCTCCGCCGTCGAATCCCGGGCCATCCCGGCGCGCTCCGCCAGGATGCGGTTCAGCTCCCGGAGCTGGACCTCGAGCCGCTCGTCGCGGAGGAGCGGAA
>DATFPL010000238.1:0-4590 GCA_035264845.1 Candidatus Limnocylindrales bacterium
CGATCCACATCCGCGCGAGTGGCTGGCGGACTCGGAGTCCCGACGTCCCGCGCAGCGTCCGCGCGAGATCGACGGCCCGTCGCGCCGTCGCCATCGCGGCCTCCAGGCGCGGGTCCGGCAGCCCCAGCTCCTGCCGGGGCCACGGCGTCAGGTGAACCGAATCGGGGGCCGCCGGATCAACTCGTGAGACGAGGTTGAGGTACATCGTGTCGGACAGGAACGGCAGGATCGGCGCGACGATGCGCGACGTCGCGACGAGGGCCGCGTGAAGCGTCTCGAACGCCGCGCTCCGATCGCCCGCGTCGTCGTTCCGTGAGAACCGCTTCCGCGACAGCCGCAGATACCACGTCGAGAGGTCGTCGATGAACGTCGACGCGAGGCGCGCCGCGCCGAGCGCGTCGTAGTCGCGCAACCGCTCCTCGGCTGCCACCGCGAGGCCCGCCACGCGTGACAGGACCCAGCGGTCCATCGGCCGGCCGCGGTCGCGTCGCACCGGGCGGCCGCCGGGCGCCCAGCCCGCCAGACGCGCGTAGGTCACGAAGAACGAGTAGACGTTCCACAGCACGAGCAGGCCACGCCGCGCCTCGTCCGCGGCGTGCCAGCCGAACAGGATGTTGTCCTCCGGCCTTGCGTTGGCGAACATCCACCTCATCACGTCGACGCCCATTCGCTCGGCGGCCTCGTCAAACTCGATCGCGTTGCCGGAGCTCTTGTGCATCGGCCGACCGTCTTCCGCGAACAGCGTCGCGTAGCCGAGGATTGCCTTGAACGGCTCCTGGCGCTTGAGCACCGTCGACATCGCCAGCATCGCGTAGAACCAGTTGCGGAACTGCCCGGGAAAGCTCTCGGTGATGAAATCGGCGGGGAACCATTTCGCCCAGTACCCGGGATCCTCGCGGTAGTGGAGCGTCGAGAACGGGACGATGCCGGCGTCGAGCCACGGGTTGCCGACGTCCGCGATCCGCGAGACGGGCTCGCCGCAACCCGGGCACGCGATCGTGACCGCGTCGACATAGGGGCGGTGCGGCGTATGCCCCTCGAATGCCGCCCAGCCCGACACCGCTCGCCGTCGCAGCTCCTCGCGGCCGCCGACAACCTCGAACGTCCCGCATCTGGCGCAGTCGTAGATCGGCAGTGCGAGGCCGTAGTAGCGCTTCTTCGAGATCATCCAGTCATGCATGTTCAGGAGCCAGTCGAGCTCCCGCTCATACCCGAACGACGGAATCCACCTGATCCTGTCGACCTGTTCCATGATCTGGTAGCGGAGGCTTCGGTCGACCTCTTCCGGCGTCAGCTCGCTGCGCGGCCTGTCGTAGACAGGACCCATGTCGATGTACCACTCGTCGACGAGCCGGAACACCAGCGGCGTGCCGCAACGCCAGCAGTGCGGGTAGCGGTGGCGGTAGGACTCCAGGCGGTAGAAGCGACCCTCGCGACGGAGGTGCTCGACGACCGGGTCCGTCAGGTCGCGGACGTCGCGCCCCGACAGTGACCCGAAACCATCCAGAACGACGCCGCTCTCGTCGAGCGGCGCGATGACCGGCAGGCCCAGCTTCTTGCCGAGCTGAAAGTCCTCCGCACCGCAGCCGGGCGCGATGTGAACGATGCCGGTCCCCTCATCCTCGCCGACCTCGTCCCAGGCGACGACGCGATGCTCGTATGGCCCGCCACCGTCGCGCGCGGTCCTGGCGAAGGCGGCGTTGACGGCCGGCAGCTCGTCGTACGGCCCGCGGTACCGCCAGCCGACGAGCGCGTCGCCTCGCCGCGACTCGAGGACGTCGAACGGCCCGTCGAGCGCCTCGCGCAACCGACCTCGGGCGACCCAGTAGCGCTCCTCGCCCTGACGGACCATGACGTACTCGAGGCTGGGCCCGACCGCGGCGGCGACGTTCGAGGTCAGCGTCCATGGCGTCGTCGTCCAGACGAGGAGCGACTCACCGGGCCGGTCGACGAGCGGCAGCTTGATCGTCAGCCCCGGGTCGTCGCGATCCTGGTAGCCCTCGTTCATCTCCATCTGCGAGAGCCCCGTCCCGCATCGCGCGCACCACGGCATCGTGTCGTGGCCCTTGTAGATCCAGCCGCGCCGGTGACACTCCGCGAGGAACCCCCAGATGAGGTCGTTGTTCTCGTTGCTGAAGGTGAAGTACGAGCCGCCGACGTCCGGCATCCCGAGCCGTCCGACGAGCATTTCGACGGTGTCGCTGACGGGTCCGTCCGGACCCTCCATCGTGATGATCTGCGACGGGTCCGCGGCGAGCAGGTCGCGCAGCCGGCGAAGCTCGTCCGGGTCGTTCCAGTCCATCCACATCCCGAGGCGGATCGACTGCTCCGTCTGGCGCGCGGCGTACGTGAGGACGCGCTGCTTGCAGAGCGACACGAACTGCGCGATGCCGAATTCCTCGATGTCGCGCTTGCTCGTGAAGCCGAGGTCGCGCTCGACGTTGACCTCGACCCACAGGCCCTGGCAGTCAAAGCCGTTCTGGTAGCGCTCGTCCTCACCCAGCATCGCGTGGAACCGCTGAAACACGTCCTTGTACGTGCGCCCCCAGGCGTGATGGACGCCCATCGGGTTGTTCGCGGTGATCGGGCCGTCGACGAAGCTCCAGCGCGGACCGCCGTCGTTCTGGGCGCGCAACCGCGCGAACGTCCGGCGCTCCTCCCAGAGCGCGAGGAGGTCGTGCTCCTGGGCGACGAAGTCGGGACGCGCGTCGACGGGCGCGAAGGAGCGGTCGGCTGGCATCGGCGGCAAGTCTAGCCGGGCCGGCGACGGGGTCGCGCGCAGAGAACGGCTCACGGTGTCGCGAGACGGACCGCGGGAAGGATCACGCGGCCGCGCCGGGTCGCCGTCGCTTCCCGGCCGTATGATCGCGGCCATGCACGCCGAGCCCGCCGGGCTGCCACGAGCCCGGTCGCCGTTCGCGGCCGCGTTCCTGTCATTGATCTTCCCCGGCCTCGGCCACGCCTATGCGGGCGCGACGCAGCGGGCGCTCGCGTTCGGGGCCGCTCCGGTGCTCATCCTCGCCCTGGTCGCGGGCATCTTCCTTCGCGTCGACCGGGCGGAGCTCGTCGGCTACCTCCTCGTTCCCTGGGTGCTCCCGGGCGTCTTCGTCATCAACCTTGTCGTCCTGGTGTACCGCCTCATCGCGATCGTCGACGCGTACCGCGTGACCGCCTACCTCAACGCGTTCGCTGCCAGTGGTGGAGGACGACTCGGTCGCCCGCGTGTGCCGGTCAACGCTGTGTCGGTCGCCGGTCTTGCCGCAGTCATCCTGGTCATGGCCGGTGGCCACGTCGCCCTCGCACGCTACGACTCGATCGCGATGCAGACGGCGAACTGCATCTTCGACCCCGACAGCGAATGCGGCGGTTCGCCCGGGCCGTCGGACAGTGGCGACCCCGGCGATTCCGGTGACGCCGCCACGCCCGATGCGTCCGTCAGCCTGCCGCCCGAAGGGTCCGCGCTGCCGAACGCGACGGTCCCGCCGTGGAACGGCAAGGAGCGCCTCAACATTCTGCTTATCGGGGCCGACGAGCAGGCCAACGCGCATAACACGGACACGCTGATCGTCGTCTCGATCGACCCCGTATCGCACCAGGTCGCAATGTTCAGCCTGCCTCGGGACACGGTCGACATCCCGCTCCCGTCGGGCCCCCTGAGGGCCGCCATCGGGCCCGTCTACCCGTCGAAGATCAACAGCCTCTTCCTGCGCGTGAGGGGCCGCGCGGACCTGTTCCCCGGCACGTCCCGGACTCGACCGTACAACGCGTTGAAGGCGGTTCTGGGACAGCTGTACGGGCTCGACGTCAAGTACTACGTCGAGGTCAACTTCGACGGCTTCACGAAGGTCGTCGACGCGCTCGGTGGAGTGAACGTCAACGTCCAGGTGCCGGTCATCGACAACGGCTTCCCGCTGCCGGGGTCGAAGGGTGCCCTTCACCGGATCTACATCCCGTCGGGCGTGCAGCACATGACGGGCTCGCAGGCGCTCGTGTACGCCCGCGCCCGCCACCTGTCGAACGACTACCAGCGCGGGCAGCGGCAGCAGCGGGTGCTCCTGTCGCTCCGCGAGCAGATGGACTTCTCGGTCGTTCTGCCTCACATCAACGACCTCGCCAAGGCGCTCTCGCAGGCGGTCCGAACCGACGTCCCGCGCGATCTCCTGCCGCAGCTCCTTCGCCTCGCCGAGTCGATCGACGCGAAAACGATGCGCTCATACGTGTTCGCGCCCAACCGGTTCGGATTCGAGGGCTCGCAGCAAGGGCTGGGGTTCGTCATCCACCCGTACGTCGACCGCATCCGTGCGGCGGTCCGCGACGCCTTCGCCGTCGATCCCGCGCTCGAAGCGCGGCGGCAGAAGCTGACCGAGGAAGGGGCACGAGTCTGGGTGCTGAACGCCTCCGGGCAGTCGGGTGAGGCGTCCGACATCGCGGCCTATCTCGAATACCGGGGATTGACCGCGTCGGCGCCGACGCAGCGGCCCCCGGGCGGCAATCGAAGCGCGACCCGGATCGTCGTCTACAACGGTGCCGAAGGACGGATGCCGGACACGGTCAAGCTCCTCCAGGACCTCTTCGAGGTGACGATCGAGC
>DATFPL010000239.1:0-2860 GCA_035264845.1 Candidatus Limnocylindrales bacterium
TCGTCGTGCCGCCGAGCTTGACGACGAGCACCTCACTCATGTCGTGTATTCGCTGTTCTCGGTCACGTACTGCTCCGTGAGGTCGCACCCGAACGCTTCGCCGATGCCGTCTCCGAGGCCCAGGTCGAGGCGGATCAGGAGCTCCGGCGTGTCCATTGCGCTGCGTGCCGCTTCCTTGTCGAAGGGGATCGGGCCGCCGCGCGTGCCGTCGAACACGGCGTGGCCGCCGATCGCGATCCGCAACCGGTCGGGGTCCACTCGAGCTGCTGTTCCTGCGCGTGTCGTCGCCGCTTGGGCACCTGCTGCCTCGAGGAGCTCGCGGCCGGGCAGCTTGGCGTTGCCCGCCGCGCCCGCGATGCGGCCCCAGTTCGGGTCGCGGCCGTGGACCGCGGCCTTGACGAGGCTCGACGAGACGACGGCGCGGGCAACGGCGCGACCGCCGGCGTCGTCGGTCGCACCCGAGACCTGGCAGGTGATGAGCGTCGTCGCGCCTTCGCCGTCGGCGGCCTGTTGCCTGGCGAGGTCGCGCGCGATCGCCTCGATCGCGCGACCGAGCGTCCTCGCGGCCGCGGAGCCCGCCTCGAGCGGGGCGTTCCCCGCCGCGCCGCTCGCGAGCACGATGGCCGTGTCGTTCGTGCTCGTATCGCCGTCGACGGAGATCTGGTTCCAGGTCCGCGCCGCAGCCGGCCGAAGGAGCTCCCAGAGGATTGCCGGCTCGATCGCCGTGTCGGTGAGGACGACGGCGAGCATCGTCGCCATGTTCGGGTGGATCATCCCGACACCCTTCGCGATGCCGCTTACGGCAACCGTCACCGTGCCGCCGTTGGTTGCTGGAAGGTCGACGGTCGTCGTCGCGATCTTGGTCACCGAATCGGTCGTCCGGAACGCTGTCGCGGCGTCCTCGAGAGCGACGTCGGAAGCGCCGAGGTCGGCGCGAATGGCGCGGAGCCCGGCGCCGATGCGATCGACGGGCAGACGCGTCCCGATGACGCCCGTTGAGAGGAGCACCGTGCGCTCCGTCGTCGTCCCCGCGACCTCAGCGAGCAACCGCGCCACCTCGAGCTGATCGTCGCGACCCGCCTGCCCCGTGGCGGCGTTGGCGCAGCCGCTCGTGCAGATGACGGCGTCGGCGAGCCCGAACCCGCCACGCGCGTCCCGCGACGTAGCCGCGAAATTTGCTCGCGTCAGCGTCACGGGCGCGGCCGCGAACGCGTTTGACGTGAACACCCCGGCTGCCGCCGCGGACCCGTTCGTCGTGAGGATGACCGCCAGATCGGGCCGACCCGACGCCTTGATCCCGATCGCCCGCCCTGCCGCACGGAAGCCAGCGGGGAGAACGGCGCGCCGGTCGACGTCGGGCAGCGTCGAGGGGAGCGCATCGAGAATTCGCGTTTCCGACTCGGTCGTCACGGGGCGAGGGGCAGCTGCTCGAGTCCCGCCGTTTCGGGCAGGCCGTGAACGATGTTGAACGCCTGGATCGCCTGTCCCGCCGCGCCCTTGACGAGGTTGTCGATCACGCCGATCGCGATGATCCGGCCGCTGCGTGCGTCGAGCTGCACGTGGACGCGGGCGTGGTTGCTGCCGGTCACGTGCTTCGTCGCCGGCGCGGCGTCGACGACGGTGACGAACGGCTCGTCGTCGTACGCGGCCGCGTAGAGCGCGTCGAGCTCGTCCTGCGTGACTCGCCGCGACGGACGGACGTGGCAGCTGGCGAGAATGCCCCGCGTCATCGGGATGAGGTGGGGCAGGAAGTCGACCCCCTCGGCGCCGGGGAACACACCGCCGCTCAACCCGCGCAGCTCCTGTTCGATCTCCGCGACATGCCGGTGCCCACCCATCCCGTACGCCTTCACGCTCTCGTTGATCTCGCCGAACATCAGGTCTGCCTTGGCCTCGCGGCCCGCCCCGGACACGCCGCTCTTCGCATCGACGACGAGATCGCCGATGAGCCCGGCGCGCGCGAGCGGCGCGAGCGCGAGCAGCGTTGCGGTCGGGTAGCAGCCCGGCGAGCCGACGATCGCGCTCGGGGCATCGACGAGGGCCGCGAGCTCGGCGCGATGCAGCTCGGGAAGACCGTAGACAGCGGTCGCGAGGAGGTCCGGCTGCGGGTGGTCGAACTTGTACCAGCGCGGATAGTCGGCGGCGTCGCGAAGACGGAAGTCGGGTCCAAGGTCGATGATGGTCGTCCCCGCGGCGGCGAGCTCCGGCACCATCGTGGCCGCGGTGCCGTGCGGGAGGGCGAGGAAGACCGCGTCCGCGGTCAGTCGTTGCGCGTCAACGACGAGTGCCGTCGTCGAGAGATGCGGATGCGTCGCGCCGACGGGCTCGCCGTCTCGATCGCGGGCGACGAGCCCGACGACCTCGACGTTCGGGTGACGCGTCAGCAGGCGGACGAGCTCCGATCCGACATAGCCGGTCGCGCCGACGACGACGACGCGGATCCGCGGTCGCGAACCGTCGCCGGGGACGCCGGCGCGGCTACGGGGAGAACCGGTTCGGCGGCCGGCGGCGATCGCGGCCGTGCGCTCGACGCCCGCGCTCACCGGCGCGCAGCGCCCCTCGCAGGGGGCAGGCAGGGAAGCGTCGCGGGGATCGAGCGAACCGCCGTCATGAGCGTATGACTATACCGGAGCACTGAATAACGATGCAACATGACCCCCGATGGCGCTCCGACCGGCATCACTCGGCCGATGCGCTACGGATCCCGCCTCGACCCTCCCGGCCACCGCTTTGGGGCTGGTGTGTCCGCGCTGCTGCTCGTCGCGTCGTTCGCGCTGAATCTTCCTGTCGGCGTCGCAATCGCGCTCGCGTCGATCGGTGTCAACGCC
The DNA here is from genome assembly GCA_035264845.1 of Candidatus Limnocylindrales bacterium. GTDB lineage: Bacteria > Chloroflexota > Limnocylindria > Limnocylindrales > CSP1-4 > JACDAV01. The sequence continues at coordinate 2,829 of DATFPL010000239.1, forward strand.
GCCTTCGGCCTGCGTGGTCGACGACGGCGCCG
>DATFPL010000240.1:0-4657 GCA_035264845.1 Candidatus Limnocylindrales bacterium
CTGGGTCATCGGGACGAGGACCTCGTCCGCGCCGGCGGGGAACTCGATCGACGTGCCCGCGCCCGCGGCGCGCGACGCGGCGGGGCCGGGCGAGGCCGGGGCAGGTGCCGGCACTCCGCCGGATGCGGGCGCAGGCGTGGCGGGAGCGGCAGCGGGAGCGGGCGCTGCCGCCTTCGCCGCCGACTGGCCGTTGACCGGCTGCCCCGTCCGCTGCGACTCGACGAAGTTCGTGACGTCGTCGCGGGTGATCCGTCCGCCGCCGCCCGTCCCGACAATCTGGGCGGGCGACAGGCCGTGCTCCCGAAGGAGCCGCCGAACCGCGGGCGTCATCCGCGCATCGGCGTTGCCGCTCGCGCCGTCCTCGCCGTTCCGCGTCACGCCGCCCGCCGGCGCGCTGGTGGCCGCGGCCATGACCGGCGCGCCGCCCGCGGCCGTGCCCGCGGTCGGTGCGGTCGCTGAAGGCGCTCCCGCGCCCGCGGCTGCTGCGGCGCGATCGGGCTTGTCGTCGGCTCGGCGCTCGTCGGAGCCCGCCGGGCCGTGCCCGCCCGCGGCGGCTTCGGGCTGCCGAACCTCGACCTCGACGCCCGTGTCGGGCTCGGATTCGGCGGCTTCCTTCTCGGTCGCCGCCGAAGCCGCCTGCGGTGCTGGTGCCGCCGCGCTCGTGCCGCCCGCCTCGTCGGCCGTCTCGATGACGGCGATCTCGGCGTTGTTCGGGACCGTCGCGCCTTCCTCGACGAGGATCTCGCGGAGGATGCCCTCGAACGGCGACGGGACCTCCGCATTCACCTTGTCGGTGATGACCTCGAGCAGGGGCTCGTACTTGGCGACGCTGTCGCCGGGCTTCTTGAGCCACTTGCCGATCGTGCCCTCGGCGACGCTCTCGCCGAGCTGGGGCATCGTCACCTTGGCCACTGATCGTTCTCCCGAGCACCGGGCCGCGCAGCCCGCGTCCGAATCAGGGGCCTAGTGTTGCGCATCGGGCCGAGTCCCGCCGTTCGCAGCGGAGCGCCCTCCTGCGGCTGCCGGTGCGAAACTCGACGGATGACCCGCCCCTTCCGCCAGGTCGACGTCTTCACGACCGCGCCGTATCTCGGCAACCCGGTCGCGGTCGTCCACGACGCCGACGGCCTCGACGACGCGACGATGGCGCTGTTCGCGCGCTGGACAAACCTCTCCGAGACGACGTTTGTCCTGTCGCCGACGACGCCCGAGGCCGACTACCGCGTCCGGATCTTCACCCCCGTCCAGGAGCTGCCGTTCGCCGGCCACCCGACGCTCGGGTCGTGCCACGCGTGGCTCGAGGCCGGCGGGTCGGCGCGCAGTGGCGGGGTCGTCGTGCAGGAGTGCCGGGCGGGCCTGATCCGGATCCACTCCACGGGCGACGGCCTCGCGTTCGAGGCACCGCCGCTCGTCCGATCCGGTCCGGTCGACGGGCAGGTCCTCGACCACGTCGCGGAAGTGCTCCGGATCGCGCGCCGCGACATCGTCGACGCGGAGTGGGTCGACAACGGGCCGGGCTGGGTCGGCGTCGTGCTGGCGGACGCGGAGGCGGTGCTCGCGCTTCGGCCCGGCTTCGTCGACCTCGACGTCGGGGTGGTGGGCGCGTACCCGGCTGGGTCGCCGGCCGCCGTCGAGGTTCGCGCGTTCTTCCCGAAGGACGGCGGAACCGTCGAGGACCCGGTGACGGGCAGCCTCAACGCGTCGCTCGCGGGGTGGCTGCTGCGGAGCGGCCGCGCGACGGCGCCGTACGTCGCGTCGCAGGGGACGGCGCTGGGGCGGGCGGGGCGAGTCCACATCTCCGTCACCGAGGGAGGCGCGATCCTCGTCGGGGGCGGCACGGTCACCTGCGTCGCGGGGACGGTCGAGCTGTAGTGGCGAAACGCGCGTCGGCGCCCCCCGCCGCATCGGTCGGTTGGGATCGCGTCCTCGCGCTGCGGCTGGACCGGCAGCGGCTGGCTGCGCGCGCGGCGGCGGATCGGCTCGTCGACGTCGTCGGCGAGCTGGTCGGCGTTCATGCACAGGTGATGAGCTCGGCGGAGCTGCACATCGCGGCGCGCGTCGACGGCGTCCGGGCGACGGACGTACGCGACGTGCTGTGGGAGCAGCGCCGCCTCGTCAAGGCGTGGTCGTTCCGCGGCACGCTGCACCTCCTGACGCCCGACGACCTCGCCGACTTCGTCGCGGCGGCCCGCACTCGCGAGCGTTGGCATGAGCCGGTCTGGCTGCGCGCCTACGACCTGAAGGTCGAGGACATGGAGGCGATCATCGCTGCCGTCGACGCGGTCCTGTCCGACCGGCCGATGACGCGCGCAGACCTCGCCGACGCGGTTGCGCGCGAGTGCCGGCGGCCTGAGCTCGGCGACATGCTGCGGACGGGCTGGGGAACGTTCCTGGGCGCGCCGGCCCAGCGCGGCCACTTGATCTTCGGCCCGAACGACGGACGGAACGTTACGTTCGTGAAGCCGTCGGCCTGGCTTGGGCGGCCGATCGCGCCCTCCGAGCGTGGCGACGCGCCGGAGCCGCTCGACGCGATGGCGTCGATGATCTCGCGGTTCCTGCACGCCTTCCCGGGCTCGAGCCGCGACATGATCGGGCGCTGGTGGGGAGCGGTTCGTGGGGGGCTCGTCCGCGACGCGCTCGCGCGGCTGCCGGTCGAGGTCGCGGAGATCGAGGCCGATGGTGTGCCGGCGCTGGTACGTTCGGAGGACGTGGCGGTTGTCGCGGCGACCCAGCCGTTCGTCGGCGTCCGGCTGCTGCCCGGGTTCGACCCGTTCACCAACGAGCTGCCACGGCGCGTGGAGTCGATCCTCCCCGTCGCGAACCACGACCTCGTCTATCGCATCGCCGGCTGGGTGACGCCGCTGGTCCTGATCGACGGCCGAATCGCGGGGACGTGGGAGATCCGGAGCGGCAAGAAGGCCGTCGTCGACGTCGTGCCGTGGTCGCGGTGGCGCGGCCGCGCGCGCACCGAGCTCGAGGCCGAGGTCGACCGCTTCGCGGCGTTCCTCGACAAGCCACTCGGCGTCGAGTACGCGTCAAGCCTCACGTAAGCACGCGTCGAGCGCCGCGCGCGACGATCGCGGCGTGAACGACGTGCGCGTCGGCCGAGCGGTGCGCCGACTCCGGTTGCGTGCTGGGTGGCGACAGGCGGACGTGGCGCGTCGCGCCGGCGTGAGCCAGCAGGAGGTATCGCTCCTCGAGCGCGGTCACGTCGCCGCGGCGTCGCTCCGGATGGTCCGATCCGTCCTCACGGCACTCGACGCCTCCGCGGAGATCGAAGTCCGCTGGCGCGGAGGAGCGCTCGACCGGCTGCTCGACGAGCGCCACGCCCAGCTCGTCGGTGAGACGGTGCGGCGGCTCGCCGTGCTCGGCTGGGAAACGGCGACGGAGGTGACATACGCGGTCTACGGTGAGCGCGGTTCCATCGACGTCGTCGCTCGGCGCGCGGATCTCGGCCTGATCCTCGTCGTGGAGGTGAAGTCCGAGCTCGTCTCGATCGAGGAGACGCTTCGAAAGCAGGACGAGAAGGTCAGGCTCGCGGCGCGGATCGTTCACGAACGTCTGGCGTGGGAAACACGGGCGGTTGCGCGAATGCTCGTGGTGCCAGGCGACCGGACGACTCGCCGGCGTATCGCTCGTGCCAGCGCGGTGCTCGATCGGGCGTATCCGATACGTGGAATCGCCGCGCGGGAGTGGCTGCGACGACCGTCGACGGCGCCTGCTGCCTTGCTCCTCTTGACAGATACCAACGGGAGTAGTGGTAGCCGAGGGGTGGACAGGGTCGGGCCACGTGTTCGTGCGTCCGCAACCGTCGCCCACCCGGCACCTACCAACCGAGATGGTGAGTGACGAGGATTCGCGGCGTCGCCGCGGCCACCACTACGGGTGTTGGTAAATGTCAGATATTGCGGGCGGCGGCGGCGTTGTCACCACCGCGGGTGGTATGTGGCAGGGAATCGCTGCGGCGCGGTCAGGACCGCGTCATCCCCGCGCGTGTCAGCGCCTCGAGCTCCGTCATCAGCGCGTCGTCGACCCTCGTGAAGTTGAAGCACGACTTGCCCTGCATCCGGCGGCGCAACTCGGGCGAGATCCCGTCGAGCAGCTGCGGCCGCTCGTAGACGGACATGAGGTAGTAGCTGACGTAGCGCTTGCCAACGCGGATTGCGGCCACGAAATCGTCGGGCCGTCCGTTCCCGGTTCGCACGAGCGTGAGCCCACCCGGGCGATCCTCGCCCGTGACGAGTGATCCCCGGCACCGCTCGAGGATCTCGCGAAGACGCGCCTCCACGGCGCCGAAATCTGCCACCGGCCCGTCAGTACGCGGCGAGCTTCCGGATCGCGTCGGCGATCTTCTCCGGGTTGACCATGAACCAGTCCTCGAGGACGTGGTTGTACGGGACCGCGGGCACGTCGGGCCCAGCGACCCGCGTGACGGGACCGTCGAGGTAGTCGAACGCCTCCTCGCCGACGATCGCCGCAACCTCCGCTCCGTAGCCACCGAACCGGTTGTCCTCGTAGACGACGAGGCACTTGCCGGTCTTGCGCACGGAGTCGAGCAGCGTCTCCTTGTCGAGCGGCCGGAGCGTCCGCAGGTCCACCACCTCGACGCTTACGCCCTCTTCCGCGACTCGGTCCGCCGCCTCGAGGGCGTAGTGCG
>DATFPL010000241.1:0-9453 GCA_035264845.1 Candidatus Limnocylindrales bacterium
TCGGCGTGGACGATGAAGGGCGCCTTACCGCCGAGCTCGAGATGGACCCGCTTGAGGTTCGACGTCGCAAGCTGCTGGATCCGCTGCCCCGTCGCGGAGTCGCCCGTCAGCGAGATGAGGTCGACGTCCATGTGCGCGGCAAGCGCGGCACCCACGACGTCGCCGCGGCCCGTCACGATGTTGAGGACGCCGTCGGGCAGCCCGGCCTCCTTCGCCAACTCGGCGAGCCGGATCGTCGTCAGGGGCGTCGCCGTCGCAGGCTTGAGCACGACCGAGTTGCCTGCGGCGAGCGCCGGCGCGATCTTCCAGATCGCCATCCAGAACGGGTAATTCCACGGGGCGACCTGACCGACGACCCCGATCGGCTCGCGCCGGACGAAGCTCGTGTGGGTGCCGGTGTACTCGTAGGCGGCCTTGCCCTCGAGATGGCGCACCTGCGCCGCGAAGAAGCGGAGGTTGTCCGAGGCGAACGCAAAGTCGCTCTCACGGCGGAGCTTGTACGAAGTCCCGGTCTGGAGCGTCTCGAGCCGGGCCAGCTCGTCGGCGTGGTCGTCGACGACGTCGGCAAGGCGGTTGAGGATCGCGACCCGCCCGGCGAGGAGCATCCGTTGCCACCGACCGTCGCGAAACGCGGCACGCGCCGCGGCGACGGCACGGTCGACGTCGGCCGCGGTTCCGGCCGGGACGCGACCGACGAGCTCCCCGGTGGCCGGGCTGTGGACCTCGATCCACTGGTCGGAGGTGGACTCTGCCGGCCGGCCGTCGATGAACATGGCGAGATCGATCGGTGGCGTCACGGCAGAGGGTCGCTGCTCGAGCGTGGTCATCGCCGGAGTCTACCGGCGCTCCGCGTCGAGCACGGCACGGGCGAAGCCCTGGAGCGCGACGTCCTCGAGCGGCGGGTTGATCAGCCCCGCCCGCGCGTCCCGGAACGCACGCTCGAGGCGCCCGGCCATGAACCCCGGCCCGCCGGCGATCCGAAGCGCCTCGTCGGTCGCGGTGACCGCGGCATTCGTCGCAACCACCTTCGCGAGGGCCACCTCGGCGCCGAGCGAGCCGCGGTCGTCAGGCTGGCACTCGGCCCACCGACGGGCTACGTCGAGGACGACGATGCGCGCGACGCGGAGGGTCGCGTCGAGTCGGCCGAGTCGGACCTGGACGCTCGGGATCTCGGCGACGGCCGCGGATCCGTCGCCCGGACGGCGCTCGATGGCCCACTGCGCGACGTCGCGCCTCGCGCCCTCCCCTACGCCGAGGTAGACGGCCGCGATCGACAGCCCGAACCACGCCTGCGGCGCCGGTCCGCGCGGATCCGGCCCGCCGGCCGCGCGAACGCTTAGGACTCGCTCACGGCCAACCTCGACGGCGTCGAGCCGGAGCCGCCCCGACGCGGATCCGCGCATGCCGAGCGCCTCGAAGCCCTCGTGCCTCTCGACGCCCTGCGCGCCGAGGTCGACGAGGAACGTTCCGACGAGCGGGGGGTCCGCGTCCCCCGCAACTCGTGCGCTGACGAGTGCGAACGACAGGGCCGGCAGCCACGTCGTCCACGTCTTCTCGCCGGTCAGCCGGTAGCCGCCGTCGCCGGTCGGCTCCGCGACCGTGCCCGGAACCGCGCCGCGCGCGGGCGAGCCGCCGGACTCCTCGGTCGAAGCGGCGTTGACGAGTGCGCCGCGAGCGACTACCTCGCGGTACAGCCACTCGCGCAGGCCGTCAGGCCAGCCCGGCGACTCGGCGGCCGACCCCACGACGTGCACGTGCATCGCGAACCCGAGCGCCGTCGATCCGTCGACCGCGCCCAGCGCCGCGAGGATTCGGACGCCCTCCTCGACCCCCGCGCCGAGTCCGTCGTGCTCTCGTGGGACGAAGACGGTGTGGAGTCCCGCGCCCACGACCGCCTCCGCGGCGCGAGGGTCGTACTCGTCGCCCAGGTCGAGGCCGCGCAGCCGGGTGACCGCATCGTCGAGGCGCGCCTCGACCTCGGGCCGAAGTCCCGTCGCCGCTGACGCCTTGTCGCGGACAGCCTCAGCCACGAAGCGACGCCGCCTCGCCACGGAGCAGCTCCCACGCCCGCTCGACGTGTCGCTCCTCGGTCCGGAGATTCCCGACGGCGAGCCGGATGGCGAACCGACCGCGGAGGCGCGTGTGGGACAGGAATACGTCGCCGCTTCGGTTGACCCGGTCCATGAGCGCGGCGTTGAGATCGTCGACGGCGCCGTCGGGCGACGTGGCATCGGGCCGGTACCGGAAGCAGACCGTCGAGAAGGGCACAGGCGCAAGCCGCTCCCAGCCCGGCTCGGCATCGATCCAGGCGGCGAAGCGCTCAGCCATCGTGATGTGCCGGTCGATCCGCCGCCGCAGGCCATCGAGGCCGAACCACCGCAGCTGGACCCACAGCTTCAACGCCCGGAATCGGCGCCCCAGCTGGGGCGTGTACTCGTTGTAGTCGCGGACGGGCGTCTCGCGGTCCAGGGTGCGCAGGTATTCCGGGACGAGGCTGAACGCCTGGCGGAGCGCGGGCATCTGGCGCGTCAGCAGCAACGACGCGTCGAGCGGCGTGAACAGCCATTTATGCGGATTCACGACGACGGAGTCGGCGCGCTCCCAACCCGCGAACGGAGCACGGCGGTCGGGAATGATCGCGACCGCGCCCGCGTACGCCGCATCCACGTGCAGCCACAGCCGCTCACGCTCCGCGATGTCCGCGATCGCCGCGACCGGATCGGCCGACGTCGACGATGTCGTCCCGACCGTGGCGACGATCGCGATCGGGCGCTGTCCCGCGTCGCGGTCGGCGGAGATCGCCGCCGCGAGCTGCGCGGCGTCCATCTCGTAATCGTCGTTCGCCGCGGTCCGGACGAGCCCCGCGCGCCCAAGACCAAGCGTCATGCACGCCTTCTCGATCGAGCTGTGAGCTTCAGTCGACGCGTACACCCGCGGCACGCCGATGCCGGGCCGCGCAGCCAACCCCTCCGCGGATGCGTTGAGCCCGGCCGTCTCTCGCGCAGCAGCGAGGGCAAGCAACGAGGACGTCGACGCCGTGTCCGTCAGGAGCCCGTCGAACGTTTCCGGCAGCCCGAACGCCTGGCGGAGCCAGTCGACGACGACCTGCTCGAGCTCCGTCGCGGCCGGCGACGTCCGCCACAGCATCGCGTTCGAGCCGATCCCGGCTGTGAGCATCTCGCCGAGGATTCCCGGCCCCGAAGCGCTCGTGGCGAAGTAGGCGAAGAAGCCGGGATGCTGCCAGTGCGTGACGTTCGGCTCGACGAGGCGGCGATAGTCGTCGAGGATCGCCGCGATCGGTTCCGGCATCTCCGGTGGCGAGGCCGGAAACAGCGGCCGAAGCGTGCCCGGCTCTACGTTCGGAAAGACGGCGAAGTCCTCGACCGAGGCGAGGTAGTCGGCGATGAGGTCGACGACCTCGTGCCCTGCGGCCCGGAACGATTCCGGGTCCATGTCCGTGAACCCGGACACCTGCTCGTCGTCCAGATGCGCATCGTGCCGTTTCGTCGCCGTCATCGCCGCGAGTGTAGCCGCGGCATCCGCCGCGCCTGCGCGACGTTCAGGCGCGTGAGCGCGTCGACGCGACTGACTGGTCGCAGGGCGTCGCACCGGATGACTCACGACGGCTACCGCGCGTAGTCCCGGTGTCGGTTCGGTTGCGCCGGTGGAGTAGCGTGGGCGGTACCGGTGCGTTGTCGCACCTGTCGAGCGGAGCGGAGCCATGCGACGCGTTGATTGCCCCGCCGCGGATTGCGGCCATGTGCATGCCGCCAGCGACGAGCAGCTGACGCAATCGATCTTGCGGCACGTCCACGAAGCGCACCCTGACATGTCGTTCGGTAGCCACGACGCCGACTTGCTCGTTCATTCGAGTGCCTACGACGACACGGAACATACGGCGCAAGAGAAGCAGAGCTGGGGCGACTTCGTTGGCGGCACTGGCGGAGCGTTCCGCGGCTAAGCGAAGCGCGCGCTGTTGCGTCTGACTGTCAGGCCGCTCGCACGAGAATTCCTGTCGCGTCCTGGACACACTCCCGCCCGGGAGTGTGTCTTCGCTCGCCGAAAAGTGGTCGGGGCGGCCGGATTTGAACCGACGACCACCAGTCCCCCAGACTGGTGTAAGTCACGCTCAAACACGCACTTTTAGCCGATCTAGCTGTCCACCGAGCGTGACCGGCGTCCGCGGCGTCCGCGGCGTCCGCTGCGGTCCGCGCTAACTGTGGTCAGAACTGTGGTCAACCGCTTAACCCCGTTCATCGAATACGTCGGCCACCGAGCACGACTGCGGTGGGCGAGTCGAGGACCGATAGGTCCAGCAGGGGGTTCGTGGCGTACGTCACGAAGTCCGCGGGTGCGCCATCCTGGAGGCCCGGCACGCCGAGGAACGCTCGCGCGTCGGTCGTTGCTGCCTTGAGCGCTTGCACCGGCTCGAGCCCGTACCTGACCAGCAGTCTGACCTCGTCGACGACGGTCCCGACGCGGTCGGTCCCGGCGAGGATCGTGATCCCGAGTTGCGCCGCTAGCGGTAACTGGTAGCGAAGCCTCTCGATCCCGGCCTCAAGTTGGTCGCGCCAAGTAAGGAGACCCGTCCGGTCAGAGTGCGGGCTTCCTTCGACGAGTTGTCGGTCAATGTCCCGGCGGAAATCCTCGAGTGCGCCGAGGGTCGGCGTCCAGGCGGTGCCGCGCGCGGCCATTGCGCGCAGTGATGTCTCGTCGAGTGACGCTCCATGCTCGATCGAGTCGACCCCGGTCTCGACGACCGCGAGCGTCCCTTGGTTGTGCGCCGCGACCCGAGCGCCTGCGGCGTGGACCGCGTCGACCATGTCGCGGAGAACGGGGATCGGGTAGGTCGGCTGTGGGTCCGACCAATCGGTCAGCACCTTCACCCATGACGCGCCGCGACGAACCTCGGCCAGCGCCGCGGCGATCAACTCTTCCGGGGCGACCGGCTCGTGCCAGTCGGGGAAAAACTTCCCCTCGACCGCGAGCCATCGGCCCGCCGAGATAACGCGCGGCAGACGCGGATCGTCGGGTAGATCGAGCGTGACGCTGTGTGGCGCGCCAAGGTCTCGAATGAGGAGCACTCCCGTGTCTAGTGCGGCAATCGCGGCCGCGACAGTGTCTCCCAGCCCGACTGGCTCCGACGCCTTAATCGCGAGGTGGGCGTGAGCGTCGACAAGTCCGGGCAACGCAAACGACCCAGGTAGCCGCACCGCGTCGGGGATGGGGGTTCGGGTTAGCCGGCCGCCGTCGACCCAGAGCGGGCGGTCGTCGTCGTCAGGCACGACACGCGTTGGAACCTGCCACCGCTCAGCGGAGTCGTGTCGCGTTGTCATCGCCGGTCGAAGCGCCATGCCTCGCGCTCGGACCAGCTCGCCGGCTTCACCTTGAACCGGCCCGCACGCGAGCCGTCGCGATAGGGCGACGCCCGGTCCTTGAGGACGATCCCCTCGAGCCGCCCGTCCTCCATCGCCTCTGCGAGCCCGACAGACGGCTCCACGACGGGCGAGAGCTCCAACGGGGCGTCGAAGCCCGTCGCGAGCAGTTCAAGCCGCTCCCGGCGCTCCTGCCACGGCAGCGGGCGGAGGTCGACGCCGGCAAGGACGGGGACGTCGAACACGACGAACCGGAGCGCGTCGCGATGCCTCTTGGAGCCGTACAGCGCGGCCATGGTCGTCTCGAACCGGCCCGCCGTCAGCTCCCCGTCGAGGACGGTGCCGTGCCAGAGGATCGGCAGCCGGTTCGCCAGGCGTCGCAGCCCGCCCTCGAACCCGTCGCCGCGGAGCCAGTCGCGGCGGTTGCCGCTCCGGTTCCTGGTCTCGATCCCGTCCGGGCCGTAGACGAGGAGCGCGCGCACACCGTCAATCTTCGATTCCGCCGACCACCGTCCAGGGTCGGCGATGGCAGCGCGAAGGGCGCGGAGGGCGGTGTTGCCTACGAGCTGGGGCGTGACGACGGGGATCATTGAGCGCATCCTAGCCCCGGTCTGGGGATAGGTCCGTCGACCGCAATGGGAGCGTGAGGGGGACATGTCGAAGTCACGACTTGCGCCTGAGTCCATGAGGGCGCGGCGCGGTGCGGGTCGGATCGTCCCCGGCGTGGTGGCCCTTGCGCTGAGCGCCGGTTGCGGAGCGGTCGCTCCTGCGTCTGCCCCCGCCGCCCCGACGCCGCTCGTGATCCTCGTAACGCCCGCCCCGACGGCAACCGCGTCACCCGCCCTGTCGCCCGGCGCTATCTCCCTGCCAGAGTGCTCGACCTCCGATCCGTGCACCGGCCTTGCGCCCGGAACCTACGTGCTGAAGGGGGAAGGCGCGTTCATGGCGGGCCTGACGGTGACGGTTCCCGTCCCGTGGACGAACGGCGAGCAGGACATCGGCGAGTTCATCATTCGGCCCGGGTCGCCGCCGGGCGATCTGAAATTTCAGAGGGACATTACGCCAGTCCTGCGCGACGGCACGCCCGCACATGGTGTGTTGCGGACGAGCGCCGGCCTGATCGACTGGATCCGGACCAGCGATGATTTCGTCACCTCCGATCTCGAGTCGACGACTATTGGAAAGGGAATCGCAGCGACCACGCTCTTGGTCGGCGTCTCCAAGACTGCCAAGAACGCGGATCCCGGCTGTCCCGTCCAGGTCTGCGTGCCCCTCCACACAGCCGAGGGTTGGCCGCCAGGCGAGTTCTACGCGATCGGTCGGCAGCCGGACCCTTTGTACGTGCGGATGTATTTCGCCGACGTCCTGACGGGCTCCGTCCCCCATACCCTCGTGGTCGTGTTGGACGCTGGCGATGCCGTCCACCTGCCGGCGTTCGAAGCATTCGCCGACCCAGTGTTGGACAGCCTGCAACTGCCGCCCGGGACGACGCCCGCCCGATGACTGACGCCGTGCCTCGTCGAAGAACCGGGGTCTTTAGGGGGAAGGCCCGCGCGGCCTACGTCACGGTGCTGAGGAGCACACCCGCGAGACGCTCGGACGGCCGTCGACCCGCGACGAGTTGGGCGGCCTCCTGTGACGGTACCGCGAGTGAGGCGCGCTCAGTCCCGGTTTGCGCGGTTCGCTGCCGACCGTGTCCATCCTTGAAAGCGGACCAGCTGATCGTCGGTAAGCGCCCGCAGCCCCCGGATGCGGTACGGAACACCGTTGCCATCTATTCCCCCGTCGTCATCCGTCATGGCTAGAGCATACGTAGCGGCGGGGGTCGGCAACCTCTACTCGGCCAGCCACCTCGCTACGTCGTCGGCGTCCAGGTCGAACCGTTGACCCCGACGATGCAATTGAGGGCGGGATCGATGATCCGGAAGTCGCGGAAGTTGTCGCCGGAGCCGAGGCGCCAACGGGACCGCTGCAACGAGTAGCCCTGGCGCTTCGCTGCGCGACGCAGCCGAGCCTCTCGCGCGCGAGCCGTGATCGTCTCGGGGGTTTGGATTGACATGGCGCGTACCTCGAACGAGCGGTAGCCGCCCTGCTCGGAGTCGTCAGGTAGGTCCGTGGGGCATTGACCCGCGCCACGCCTAGCCTTGCCGCCATGCCGCCGCCGAAGCGGTCAGCGCCCCGCGCGTCGAGGGGGTAAGTGCCGGCCGTATCACGTCCACGCAGGCGAATAGGATCACGAGGGCAGCGGTACGCGAGCTTCGCGTGGTCGAAGCCGCGATGCGCATCGCCAAGGTCGGACGCGGCTAAGAGGGCGAAACTGTGGTCATAACTGTGGCCAGGCCCTCGAGCGGACGATCCGCCGAGGGCCTGTTTTCGTTCAGGAATTGGTCGGGGCGGCCGGATTTGAACCGACGACCACCAGTCCCCCAGACTGGTGCGCTACCAGACTGCGCCACGCCCCGACAGGCTCGGAAGTCTAGCAGAGGAGTCTCGCCACTCGGCCAACGCTCCGCTAGGGCGTGCCGGCCTCGAAGCGCTCCGCCCAGCGCCGGAAGTCGGCCAGCTCGTCCTTCGACTCGCGGGCCAGCAGGTCGACCAGGCAGCGCTGGACGCTCTTGCCCTCGAACAGCGCGTTGTGGACCTCCTGCGCGATCGGCATCTCGACGTCGTACCGGCGGGCGAGGGCGAGCGCCGCGTCCACGGTGTACGCCCCCTCCGCGACGCCTGACAGCGAGGCCTCGATCTCCGACCACTTGCGCCCCTTCGCCAGCTCCTCGCCGAGGCGGTGGTTCCGCGACAGGCTCGAGCCGCACGTCGCGATGACGTCGCCGATTCCCGCCAGCCCGGCAAAGGTCAACGGGTTGGCGCCGGCGGCGATTCCGAGCCGGGTCATCTCCGCGAGGCCCCGCGTCATGAGCCCGGCTTTCCCGTTGTCGCCGAACCCGAGCCCGTCCGCGGCACCGGCCGCGATCGCGACGACGTTCTTCAGCGCGCCGCACAGCTCGACGCCGAGGATGTCCGAGTTGACGTAGAGCCGGAACTCGCGCCGCCCGATCCGCTCGACGACGCGGTCGGCGAGCGACGGATCGTCCGCCGCGACGACGGCCGAGGCCGGCAAACCTCGTGCGATCTCGGACGCGAGGTTCGGGCCGGAGAGCGCGGCGACGTGCGACAGCGCGACCCCGGCCGCGTCCGCGATGACCTGCGACATCCGGAGCAGCGTCGCGGCCTCGATGCCCTTGACGACGGACAGGACGTCGACGTCACGGCGCAGGTGCGGCCCGAGGTCGGAGGCGACGGCGCGGACATGCGCCGACGGCGACGCGATGACGACGAGCTCCGCTTCCGCGACAGCGGACACGTCCGCGGACGCTGTGACTGCCTCGGGGAGCTGGACTCCCGGCAGGCGACGCTCGTTCCGGTGCGTGCCGTTGATCTCGGCGGCCGCTTCGTCGCGGCGGCAGACGAGCGTGACGGGCTCCTGGCGGGCGACGAGTGCCGCGAGCGTCGTCCCCCATGCTCCGGCGCCAACGACGGCGACGCGCGGTCGGGCGCTCGCCGCCGGCGTCACTTCGCGCGGCCGCGTGACCGACGTGCGGGTTGAGCGCCGGGCTTCTCCGCCGGCTTCGAACGCGCTCGGCCGGACGGACCCTTCGGCTTCGGGCCCTTGCGGCGCGGCAGACGGACCGCACTGCGGTCGCGGAAGATCAGCCGGATCGGCGTGCCATCGAAGCCGAATGTCTCGCGGAGCCGGTTCTCGAGGTAGCGCCGGTACGAGAAGTGGATCGAGGCCGCGTCGTTGGCGAAGAACACGAACGTCGGTGGCGCGACGGCGGCCTGCGTCGCGTAGAAGATCTTCGGCCGCCGGCCCTTCACCATTGGCGGGACGTTCCGCTCGCTCGCCACTGACAGCATCCGGTTCAGCTCGCCGGTCGGGACGCGCTTGCGCCGCTCGCCCCAGATGTCGACCGCCGCCTCGAGAACCCGACTGACCCGTTGCCCGGTCTTCGCGCTGATCGAGACCACCGGCGCGAAGTCGAGGAACGGCGCCTGGCTCCGGATCCACTCGACGTACTGG
>DATFPL010000242.1:0-7530 GCA_035264845.1 Candidatus Limnocylindrales bacterium
CGGCACCTTCGCCAGGTACTGCTGGTGGTAGTCCTCGGCGAAGTAGAACGGGCCCGCGTCGACGATCTCGGTCTTGATGTCCCCATAGCCCGCGTCGGCGAGCAGCTTGGCGTACATCGCGCGCGACGCCTCGGCGGCGGCGCGCTGTTCGTCGTCCTCGACGAGGATGATCGAGCGGTACTGCGTCCCCGAGTCGTTGCCCTGGCGCATCCCCTGCGTCGGGTCGTGGTCCTCCCAGAAGATCCGGAGAAGCTCCTCGTACGACAGCTTCGCCGGGTCGTACACGACGCGAACGACCTCCGCGTGGCCGGTTCGACCGGAGCACGCCTCTTCGTACGTCGGGTTCGGTGTGTAGCCGCCGGCGTAGCCGACCGCGGTGACCCACACCCCCGGCGTCTCCCAGAACCGCTTCTCAGCGCCCCAGAAGCAACCGAGACCGAACGTCGCGACCCGCATCCCTTCGGGATACGGGGGCACGAGCGGACGCCCAGTGATGAAGTGGGGCGGGGGAGTGGTGATCGGGTCGGGGCGGCCCTTCAGCGCGGCGTCGGGCGCGGGAAGCTTCGGAGAGAACAGGGAGAACATGGCAGATCCTTTCTGCCTCAAGTCTAGTCAGGACGGCGCATCGCGCCGGCGGCCATGGTCAGCCGCTTCGGCGCCCCGCGCGCCCGACCGAGACGACGATCAGCAGGATCCCGAGACCGACCAGCGCGTACGGCCACAGCGCGGCGGTGTCGATCGCGGGCAGGTAGCGACGAATGAGGTACCACACCCCGATCGCGACAAGGATGAGGCCGAGGATGAGCGCGCCCGAGCGGCTCGAATCCGTCCCGGAGCCGCGGGCGGCTCGTCGTTCCTCGCGGCGCGCCGCTCGTTCGGCCCGTCGCGCGTCGCGCGGGTCGGACGACGACGTCCAACCGGGGTTCGCGAGTGTCGAGCTCGTCGTCGCAACGGAAGTTGCGTCTGTGGTCGCGGCACCCGGATGCTCGGTCGTTCCGAAGGTCCCGCCGCCCGGTGCGAACGAGCGGTCGTACGGCTCTTCGGGGATGACGAACAGGAGGACGAAGTAGAGGAGGATCGCGGCCCCGCCGGTGACGAGCGCGAGGACCGCCCACGCGATCCGGACGAGCGTCGGGTCGACGTCGAGCGCGTCCGCCATGCCGCCCGCGACCCCCGCGATCATCCGCTCGTCTCTCGAGCGATAGAGCCGCTCAGCCACCACAACTGCCCTCCTGTTCGAGGTTGAACGACCCGGCATTGACGGTCGTGTCGAGCTCGATCCTCACCTGCGCCGTCGCGTAGCCTGGCGTCTCCCACGCGTCGCCGTTCCGTACCAGGCCGCGTTGTCCGTAGTTGTTCGATGCCGTCGGGTTGTCGTTCGGCGTGAGTCGGAGCGCGGCCCCGGGAGGCGCGCACAGGCTCGCGCTCGCGGCGTTGGCGTGGACGACGCCGCGGACGCTCACACCGGGAAGCACGATCCGGGTGTTGCCCGCCGCGTTGAGCGTGACGTCGAGGCCCGCGATCGCCGTGACGCGCGACAGGTTCAACGTCAGCCCGCCGGCATTGACGCCGACGCGGACCTGCCCGAGCCTTCCCGTCCCGAGGTCCATTTGCGCGGTCCCGGCATTGACCTGTGTGGCGAGGTCCAGGGTCGACGACGACGGCAGCGTGATGCTCCATGTCGAACGGGTGTCGAGGAAGTCGAGGCCGCTCGTGTTGCGCGACGCGATCGTCACGCGGTCGGGCGACGCATCGACCCTGGGTCCGCCCTTCGGTCCGGTGCCGTCGAGACTCCAGCCGGCTCCATCGGCGGTCGACACCGTCAGGTCGCCGCAGTTGAGCGTGATGTCCGCGGTCGCCGTCGGCCCCAGCGTCCCCTGCTGCGCTCCGAACGCGACCGCGTTGCCGCCGCTCCCGCCGCGTCCGGAGCTGTCGCCGGCGCCGCACGTCCCGAACGGCACGAATCCCGTCGCGACGAGACCGCCGCCGATGACCCCGAGCGTCCCCGCGGCGAGGAGCGTGCCCAGCACCGCGAGGCGCGTCGAGCGGAGCAACAGCCCGACGCCCGCGGCGACCAGCAGCAGCGGCCACAGCGTCCATGCCCGCGCCAACGAGTCCGCGGGGATCAGGCCCTGTCGGACGGCGACGGGGATCCCGCCGAGCAGGACGAGGAACACGCCCCAGCCGAGGAGGCGCCGATTGATGTGCACGAGACCCCTCCAGCACCGGCCGTCGGTGCCGCCCAACACTACACCGGCCCGCACTGCCCTCGACCCTCCGTCGCGGCCCAACCGCTCGGGTGGCGCTGTCGCAGCCTTGCAACACCCCTGACGGCGGCTGTAGCCGCATTACGCGAGGCCGACGACTACGGTCGAATCGCCCACTTCCAGTTGGAGGGAGCGACATGACCGATTACGAACGCACTACGGTTCGCGAGACGAACGACCCTGTCGACGAGCGTGTCGTCCGGCGCGACGGATACGACGACACGGCGCGACCAGGAGACGACCGGGTCCGAACCCGCGAGGTCTACGACGACCGACCCGTCGACCGCGACGTCACCTACCGCAGCGGCCCGAGCGCGGGCGAGATGATTCGGCGCTTCGTCATGCTCCTGTTCGGCGTGCTCCAGGCGCTCCTGATCATCCGGATCCTGCTGCTCCTGCTCGTCGCCAACACCGGCAACGACATCGTGTCGACGATCCTTGCCGTTACCAATCCGTTCGTCGAGCCGTTCCGGGGGATGTTCCAGCTCGACCGAGTCACGGCCAGTCAGGGCTCGACGCTCGACGTTGCCGCGATCGTCGCGCTCATCGCGTGGACGCTCATCGAGGCGCTCGTCGTGGCCCTCCTGAGCCTCGGAGCGGGCCGTGGCGAGGACGCCACGGGCTGACGCAGACGAAGCGGCGGCGTTCTTGGGGGGACGCCGCCGCTCGCCGCACTGGTGACGCCCCGCGGTCCGCCTGATACCCGGCGGAGGCTCCGCGGGGCGTCGTCGCGCCGTGCTACGCTCGATCGACGGCCGCAGCGGCACGGACGACCGGCGCGGCGCGAGGGTGGGAAGCGATGCGACTGAGCGAGTGGCGAGCCGCCGCGCCGACACGTGACGCGATGACGGCGAAGGTCCTGGCAGTCATCGAGCCGGTAGTCGAGGGCATGGGCGCGGATCGCGATCCGCATTGCTGGGTGGCGTGGGCGGAAGACCCGGGGGTCCGCTACACGATCTTCGTTCCGGTTGCGCCCGGTCTCGCCGTATGCAGTGTCCGCGTGAACGTCCCGGGTGAGGGCCCACGGGCGAGCGCCAAGCTCGTTCGATGGTCACGCGTTCAGGTCGGCGAGCTCGCCTTCGAGACCCAGGGCGGACACCGCGTCGCGTCGTTCCAGCTCGAGCAGCAGGTCATTCGCGCGGCCGACGCCGGCGCCGACCGTATCAGCCGTTTCGCACTCGCTGTCCTCGCCGCGATCGACGGCCGCCCCATTCCCGAGCTCGGCCAGGGACGGGGGCCCCGACCGGCAGCTCGGAAAGGCGCCACCGCGCGGACGGCGGTAGCAAAGACCCCCGCCGCGGCAGGCGCGACGCCCGCGCGCACCGGGGCGATCCGCACCGCCGGCCCGCGCCCCGCGTCGACGCGGGCGCTCGGCCCCGGGACCGCGCCTGACCCCGCCACCGGAAGCCCGAAGCCGGCGTGACGCAGCCGCCGGGAGTCGCGGCGGTCATCTTCGATCTCGACGGCGTCATCGTCGATTCCGAGATCTGGTGGGACGAGGTACGCCGCGACTTCGCGGCGCAGCATGGGCGGAGCTGGACCGAGGCGGACCGCGCCGCGGTCATGGGGTCGAACTCGCGACAGTGGTCGCACACGATGCGCGAGCGACTCGGCCTCGACGAGCCCGACGCCGCGATCCAGCGCGCGGTGGTCGACGCCGTCGTGGGCCGATATCGCCGGGACGGCCCGCCGTCGATTCCGGGCGCCGTCGAAGCGGTGCGCTCCGTCGCGGCTCGGTGGCCGGTCGCCATCGCGTCGTCGGCCCATCGTGAGGTGATCGACGCCGCGCTCGAAACGACGGGCCTTGCCGGCATCTTCGGGGTCGTGATCTCGTCCGACGAGGTGGCGCGCGGCAAACCCGCGCCGGACGTCTACCTCGAGGCCGCGCGGCGTCTCGGAGCGGATCCCCGCGCATGCGTCGTCGTCGAGGACTCGCTCAACGGCGTGCTTGCCGCGAAGGCGGCGGGGATGTCGTGCGTGCTCGTCCCGAACGCGACGATCCCGCCCGCCGCCGGCGCGCGCGAAGCGGCGGACCTCGTCGTCGATCGGCTCGCGGACGTCGACCCCGAGCGCGTCACGGCAGCACGCGTTTGAGCACCGAAGGCATCGCTCGGAACGCGCCACCCGGGCCGCCGATCGCCGCCTGGCGGCGAACCGTGCGGTACTGGCTGTCGCGGCTCCTCGTTGCCGCCGTCCTGCGCTGCTACCTCCGATTCACGGTCGAGGGCCGCGAGCGATTGCCGCGAACCCCGGCGCTCCTGTGCTTCAACCACATGAACTGGAGCGACCCGTTCGTCCTCATGGCAACGCTTCCGATGCGGCCACGGCTGTTCTTCTTCGGGCCGCGCGAGGAAGACATGGGTCTGGGTGGCAGGAACCGGCTGATGATGTGGACCGGTTCCGCGGTCCCGTACAAGCCCGGCAAGAACGATCTGCTCGACGCGACGCGACGGGTGAAGGTCGTCTTCGACAGCGGTGGCGTCCTCGCGATCGCCGGCGAAGGCCGGATTCACGCTCGCGAGTCCGACCTGTTGCCGCTCAACGAGGGCGCCGCGTATTTCGCGCTGCGTTCGGGCGTCCCGGTCGTCCCGGTCGCGATCACGGGGACGAGCTGGCTGACCTTCGGGCGCCGGGTACGGATCAGAGTCGGTGCGCCGATCCCGACTCAAGGCCGCCCGACGCGGGAGGCGATCGCGGCTCTCACGGCCCGGGCCTGGGACGAGCTCCACGCGCTCCTCGCCCACGCTCCCGACGTGCCGCCACCGGGCCGCGCCGGCCGGTGGGTCACGGAGCTCTTCAACGAGTGGCCGGAGGGGTCCCGCCCGCCGCTCGAGGGGTGACCACGCGCACGCGGCCGGGGCCGGCTCCCCGTCGGCCCGACGATCCGCCTCTGGCATACTCCAGAACGCCCATCGAGTTGGAGGAAACGTGGCGAGCACCGGGCTGTCCGACGACCCGAAGACGTACCGCGAGCGCCTGGCAGAGCAGTCGGACGACCAGATCGACGCCTGGGCAGCGGAGTTGATGCGCGACGTCGCCGTTCGGCGCGGGGTCCTCAAGGTCGTCGCGGACTTCCGCCGCGCGGCGAGGCTCGACGATCGGCAATTCGAACGCGTGTTCGCTTCTGGCGGTGGCCCACCGGCGGTCATCGGGCGTGACCGCGACGGCAACCTGATGGTCCCCGCGATCACGCTCCACGCGCTCGTTCCCGGCATCCGGTCACAGCGGAACGACGGCCGGGATCGGCTCATCGAGTACCTGGTGATCAACTTCAACGAGCTCGTCTACGTCTGACGGCGCGGCGTCGCGGCAGTCGCCGGGCAGGGGACGCGCGCGCGCGGTCGAGGGGCTGATCAGGGTCACCCACCCGTTTCCGTGCCTGCTTGACGGGGCCGCGACGGCGGGGATCGCGGTTGTCGCGGGCGGGACCGTCGCCGCCGCCGCGACGCTGGCCGGGGGCATGATCCTGATCCAGGCCGCGATCGGGACGGTCAACGACATCGTCGACGCTCCGCTCGACGCGGGCCGCAAACTCGGCAAGCCGATCCCAGCCGGCATCGTCGACCTACGCGCCGCGCGAGCCATCGCCATTCTGGCAGCGGTCGGCGGCCTCGCCGCGAGCTCGGCGGCCCGTCTCGAGACCCTCCCCGTTGCCGTCGCGATCCTGGCGGTCGGCCTGCTCTACGACCTGCGGCTGCGAGGGACGGTGCTGTCCTGGCTGCCGTTCGCGGCGGGAATCCCACTGCTGCCGGTGTATGCGTGGGCGGGCGCCACCGGAACGGTGCCCCAGTACTTCGCGGTGCTGCTCCCGGCCGCGTTTCTTGCCGGCGCCGCGCTCGCCATCGCGAACGCGCTTGCCGACGTCGAGCGCGACGCCGCCGCGGGCGCCACGTCCGTCGCCGTCCGCCTCGGATCACGTCGAGCGTGGGCGGCGCACACCGTGCTGCACGCCGCAGTCGTCGTGATCGCGTTTCTGAGCTTCGCCGCTACCGGCGGGCCGCCCCTCGCGGCCGCGGGGATCGCCGGCGCGGCGACTGTCGTGGCGGGTGGGGCCGCGCTCGGCCGGTCGCGACGGGCGGATCGCCGCGAACGTGCCTGGGAGCTCGAAGCGGTCGGGGTGGCGGCGCTGGCGTCAGCGTGGCTGGGAGGCATTGCCGGAGCGGTCCGCTGAGGCGCAGCGTCTTCGCGCTCGCCCCCGTTACCCCTGAAGTACCCCTCCGCCCGCCGAACGTACCTCCTAACGGCGCCCCCTCCGCCGTCGTTTTTCGGGTGTCATCGCCATCATCACGGAGGCATCCGCAACGTGAGTCTGTTCAACAGCCGGTTCCGCGGCCTGTTCATCGCGATCGTCGTCCTCGCCCTGTCGGCGAGTGCCGTATTCGCGGCCAAGGCCGTTCCCCAGATTGCGTCGTTCGTCAGCGGTTCCGTTGCCACGACCCAGACCGGGTCCGAGGTCGACGCGGACGAGGACGGCGACTCGCCTGACGCCGACGACAACGAGGACGGCGCCGAGGACCAGGACGCCGACAAGGACGACGCCGCGGAGGCCGACGAGGACTCCGACACCGACGAGGCGTCCGACAACCACGGCAATGTCGTCTCGCAGGCGGCCCACATGGAGAAGCCCGACGGGTTCCGGAATCACGGCGCCTTCGTCTCCTGCGTCGCCAAGATGAAGGACCTCGGCACCGACCCGACAGTGCCCGTCGACTGGACGCTCATCACGCCGCTGACGTGCGGCCAGGAAGTTGCGACCGACGAGGACGCGACGACCGAAGAAGACGCGACGACCGAAGAGGACGCCGACACGGACGAGGCATCGGACAACCATGGCGACGTCGTCTCCGAGGCGGCGCGGATGGAGACCCCCGAGGCGTCCGGCTTCCGTAACCACGGCGCCTTCGTCTCGTGCGTCGCGAAGATGAAGGACCTCGGCGCCGACGGCACCGAGATCGACTGGACGACGATCACGGCCGCGACGTGCAGCGGCACGACGGCTGACGAGGACGCAGCCTCGACAACCGAGACCGACACCGACAAGACGGCGAAGACCCACGGCCCCAAGACCACCCATGGCCAAGGCAAGGGCCACGGCAAGTCGAAGCATCACGGCTAGTCGGCCGACCGTCCCTCCGACCGACGCAACGAAGCCGGCGCCTCAGGCGCCGGCTTCGACGTTTCCGGGACGACCCGCAGCAGGCGTCAGTGGCCGTCGCCCGTCCGGACGACGGCGATCGCGTTCTCGAGCTTGAGCTTCGCGATC
>DATFPL010000243.1:0-2397 GCA_035264845.1 Candidatus Limnocylindrales bacterium
GCCGTACGGCGATTCGATCGGACGAATCAGCGGATTCGCCTTCGGCATGTCGGTCTCGAAGTAGCTCCGCAGCGGGAAGAACGGCAGGTTCGAGGCGCCTGCCACGTAGCGCCCGACCATCCCGAAGTGGGAGTACTCCTCGACCTCGAGCGCAGGCTCGCCGCTCGCGGCGACCGCCGCCGCCTCGATCCTCCGCCGGATCGCGTTCAGCCCCCCGACCCCCGGGTTGCCGAGCCACGAGAAGACCAGCTTCCGGGCCACACCGCCCGCGACCATCTGGTCGTAGATCACGTCAGGGGTGAGCCGGGCGAGTGTCAGGTCGCGCTTCCGCTGGCGGATGATCTCGTGGCCGGCGGCGAAGGAGATGAGATGGGTGAACCCCTCGATCGCGACGGTGTCCCCGTCGCGGACGAGGTCCGCGACCGCGTCCCGCATGGACGCGACCTTCGACGTCATCCCCCGGCTTCGACGCCGGTGATCGCACCCGCGGCGGCAGCCTCCGCAAGGACCTCGCGCGGGGCCGCGGCGACGGCTGCGACGGCCTCCGCAAAGATGCGGAGGCCGGTATCCATCTCGTCCTGCGTGACCGTGAGGGCCGGCGACATCCGAACGGACGTCTTGCCGCACTCGAGCACCAGCAGGCCTCGCTGGAAGGCCGCCCACTGGACCTCCTCGGCGTGGTCCGCAGTGTCGAGCTCGATACCGATCATCAGCCCCTTGCCGCGGATCTCGCGGACCAGGCCGGGGTATCGCGCGATCAGTGGCCGGAGCCCGGCGAACGCCTGCTCGCCGCGCCGCTGGGCGTTCGCGACGAGGCCGCCCTCGAGCAGCTCGATCGTCGCCAGCGCAGCGGCGCACGCGACAGGATTGCCGCCGTACGTGGAACCGTGCGCGCCCGGCCCCCACCGCTCGAGCAGGTCCGCGCGCGCGACGAGGCCGCCGAGCGGCATGCCACTGGCGATCCCCTTCGCGGTCAGGAGGATGTCGGGGCGAACCGCCCAGTGATCGACGGCCCACATTCGTCCCGTCCGGCCGGCGCCGGACTGGATCTCGTCGGCGATGAGCAGGATCCCGTGGCGGTCGCAGATGTCGCGCAGGCCCTGGAGGAATCCGTCCTCCGGGACGATGTAGCCGCCCTCGCCCTGGATCGGCTCGACGATGATCGCCGCGACCTCGTTGGCCGGCGCGAGGCGATCGAACAGGACCTCGTCGAACCACCGCAGGTCGGCCACCTTGCCATACGGGGCGTGGAAGATGCCGGGCAGGAGCGGCCCGAAGCCGGCGTGGTACTTCGCCTTGGAGGCCGTCAGGCTGATCGCGCCATAGGTCCGGCCGTGGAACGCACCGAGGAACGCGACGACGTACGGCCGTCCGGTGGCGAGCCGTGCGAGCTTGATCGAGGCCTCGACAACCTCCGCGCCGCTGTTGCCCAGATACGCGCGCGTGGGCCCGTCGATCGGCGCGATCCGCGCCAGCTCGCGACAGACCTGCGCGTAGATCGGCAGGTAGAAGTCGGACGCGCTGAAGTGGATGAGCTCCGCCGCCTGTTCCTTGATCGCGCCGACGACCGCGGGGTGCGAGTGGCCGGTCGAGGTCACCGCGATCCCCGCCGCGAAGTCGAGGAAGAGGTTGCCGTCGATGTCCTCGACCGTCAGGCCATCGCCCCGCACGGGGACGATCGGGTAGGCGCGCGGGAGGCTCGGCGACGTCCACCGCTCGTCGAACTCGACGTGCGCCCTGGCCTTTGGACCGGGGATCTCGGTGACCATGTCGGGGACCGGGCGAACGCCGGCGAGCCGTGACGGGGACTCGGCCAAGGAACACCTCGAACGCATAGAAATGATGCAGAGTGGATACTCGCCCGAGTATATCCGACGGGCCATCGGCCGCCAGCGAACCGAACGTCCCGGGCCGCCCCGGCGGC
Organism: Candidatus Limnocylindrales bacterium; assembly: GCA_035264845.1. GTDB lineage: Bacteria > Chloroflexota > Limnocylindria > Limnocylindrales > CSP1-4 > JACDAV01. The sequence goes on from DATFPL010000243.1 coordinate 1,925, forward strand.
CCGCGCGGCGAGACTGTTTACGCCGCCGTCGGTCGTCGTCGGACCGCCAACAGAACGCCGATCGCGAGCACGGCCGCGATCGCGCCGATCGCGACGAGCGGCCGAACTTCCGCGCCCGCGGCTCCCGAAGACGAGGCGGGCGCCGTCGCGGCGACGGCCGTCGGGTCCTCCGTTCCGGGAGCTGCCGCGGGTGCTGCGGCCGCCAGGCCATCTCCGACGACGATCGCGCCACTCATTCCCCGGTGGAGCGCGCACGCATACGGGTAGATCCCGGGCTTGTCGAACGTGTACGAGACGGTGCGTTCGGGCTCAAGCTCGACGTCGCGAGATCCCCACTCCTGGTTCGCGCCGGTGATGAGGTGAACGACGTCGGAGCCGCTGAAGAAGTCGACCGTGGTCCCGGCCGGGACCCGCGTGACCGTGGGCGCGAAGGCGCACGGCATGACCTTGATCTGGCTGTCGGTGCCCTCGGT
>DATFPL010000244.1:0-6606 GCA_035264845.1 Candidatus Limnocylindrales bacterium
CACAAGGCGAGGAACGTCTCCTGCACGACCTCCTCGGCGACCTGCCGATCGGAGGTCAGCCGGCAGGCCGCTGCGTAAACCGCGTCCGCGTGCCGGTCGTAGAGGCGCTCGAGCGCGGCCTCGGACCCGGCCGCGACCTCACGAACGAGGGCGGCGTCATCGGCCCTGCCCGAACCATCCTCTGTCACCGATTACGCACTCATCTCGCCGACGGTTTGCTCCCGCCGGCGGATGGCGACGGGGCGGCTAGCCTACCCCACGGTCCGTTCCGATCCGGCGCGCGACATCACCACTCCCCCGCCGAAACGCGGCGGAGGTTGCGGATCGCGCCGACAGGGACATGCGCTTCGAGGCACGTCACGCCGGCCGGCCCGACGCGCGCATCGTGCGCGGTGCCCGCGGGGAGATCGAGCCGGTCACCCGCCCGCAGCTCAAACGACGTGCCGCGATCCGGCGCGCCGAAGGTGATCGACCCGGCAGCGACGACGAGCACCTTGTCGTAGCCGTGCTCGTGCGCGGGGTACACGTCGCCCGGGCCGTTCGACCACGCCGATGCGTCGAGGCCCTCCGCGGCGAGCGCGGCCGCGAGACGCGACACCTCGTCGGCCGGCATCAGACCGGCGCGTCTCCGTCGACCGCGGCGTCAGGACCGGCGCCGACAGACTCGTTCGCTGCCGGCGCACCGGGTGTCCTGACGAGATCGGGAGCGGCATCGCGCCACGCCGCGTCGGCGGCCGCCGCATCTTCGCCGAGCGACGCCGCGATCGTCAGGAGGACGACCGCCATCGCCGCGCCGATCGCGACCGCGAGCGGCGTCGGCCAATGGATCCATGCCTGGAAGTACGTCCCGACGGCGATGCCGACGAACGCGGCGAGCGCAATGACTCGAATCCCGGGCATCGCGTCAGACGCTGACGCCGATGAGCGTGCCCACGGCGTAGGTGATCGCCGCTGCGGCTGCCCCGATGCCAACCTGCCGAAGCCCGGAGAACAGCGTCGAGCGCCCCGTCAGCAGACTCACGGCCGCACCGACCGCGAACAGCGACACGAGGCTGAGCCCAAGTGCCGCGAAGAACGCGACTCCGCCGTCACCCAGGAGATAGGGCACGACCGGCACGAGCGCGCCGATGGCGAACGCAACGAACGACCCCGTCGCCGCCCCCCACGGCGAACCGAGCTCGTCCGGGTCGAGCCCCAGTTCCTCGCGGACGAGCGTATCGAGCGCCGTCTCCGGATCGGCGAAGAGCCGGTGCGCGATGCGTCCCGCCTCCTCGTCGGAAAAGCCCTTGGACCGGTAGACGGCCGCCAGCTCGGCCTCCTCCTCCTCCGGCATCGCCTCGAGCTCGGCGCGCTCGAGCTCGATCTGCCGCTCGAACAGCTCGCGCTGCGACTGCATGGAGATGTACTCGCCGGCGGCCATGCTGCTCGCGCCGGCGAGGAGCCCGGCGATCCCCGCGAGGAGGATGAACCGGGGCTGCGACGACGCCGCGCCGGCGACGCCCATGACGAGCGAGAGATTGCTGACGAGACCGTCGCTGACGCCGAAGATGACGGCCCGCAAGGTCCCCGAGCGCCCCGTCCGGTGCCAGCGCTCCTGTCGCGCGATCTCGGCGGGCGAATGCGCACCGCGAGCCTGGCCGACGCCGTCGCGGCCGTTCGTCGCGTCAATTGCCGCTCGGCCGTCCGACGCGCTCTTCGAGTCGGCGAGTCGCTTCCAGATCTCAGCGTGCTGCCGTTCGTCGGCGGCGATCGAGGCGACCTCCGGCGACTCCTGGCCCTCGTAGCTCTCCTCCTCGTCGCCCTCGAGGGCCTGGACGAGGTCCGAGACGGAGTGCGTCCCGAACAGCCGCGCGACCGCGATGATGAAGCGGACGCGGAGCCGCGGCGGCCCCGACGACGGCACGACGACACCCGTCGCGCGGAGCTTCGAGGCCCAGATCTCGGCGTGGCGACGCTCGTTGGAGGCGATCGTCCGGAAGGCCGACGATCGCCGCTCGTCAGGCTCGATCGAGGCGAGTGCGTCGTACAGGGCGATCGCGTCGCGCTCGAGCTTGAGGTTGGCGAGGCTCTGCTTCGCGTCGATGGCGGCCATGCCCGGCATCGTAGCCGAGGCGTTCCGCGGCGACCGCGACGCCTGCCGCGCCACCTACACTCGCGACGTGACCGCGAGCGTTCCGCCGCTCCGCTACCTGGCCGCGGACGAGGTCCGCGCGGCGATGCCGCCGATCGACGAGCGGCTGCGGCTCGCGGAGCTGACGATGACGGCGCTCGCCGAGCCTGGTGTCGGCGAGCTGCCGCCCAAGATCGGGGTCCATCCGCGCCAGGACGGCTCGTTTGCGCACGCGATGCCGGCCCATCTCCGCGCCGGCGCGCCGACCGACGATCTCGTCGGCATGAAGTGGATCGCGGGCTTTCCGGGCAACGCGTCGCTCGGGATACCGGCCATCCACGGCCTCGTCGTCCTCAACGATCCGTCGACCGGCGTGCCCGTCGCGGTTCTCGATGCCGGTCCGATCACGGCCGAGCGGACGGCGGCCGTGAGCGGCGTCGCGATCGCACGGTTCGCTCCCGACGTCGCCGGTCGCGGGCCGCGCGCCGCGGTCGTCGGTGGCGGCGTGCAGGGACGGAGCCATCTCGAGGTCCTCGGCCACCTGCTGCCCGGCGTCGAGATCGCCGTTTTCGACCGTCATCGCGAACGAGCGGAATCGCTCGCGGCGACGGCGCGCGCGACCGACGGCGTCGCCGCGGCCCGCGCCTGTGACGACGCACGGGACGCCGTCCGCGACGCCGACGTCGTCGTCACCGCCGCCTCGTTCGGGCCGGTTCGCCAGGTGATGACCGAGGATTGGCTCGCGCCCGGAAACCTCGTCGTCCCTGTCGACTACGCGACGTACTGCGCCGCCGCCGTGGCCCGGAGCGCGGACCTCTTCCTCGTCGACCATCGCGAGCAGTTCCTCGCCAACCGCGACGCGGGGCTGTTCGACAACTACCCCGAGCCGACGGCGACGATCGGCGGGGCGATCCTCGCCGGGACACCGCGGCCCCGCGGCCGCGTCGTCGTCACGCACCTCGGCGTCGGCCTCGCCGATCTCGTGTTCGCGGCCGCGATCCTCCGGTCGGCCGACGCCGCGGGCCTCGGCACCGTGCTCGCGCGGTGACGTCGCCGGCCGCTGCATCCCGGCCGCGCGCGCACCGCGCCCCGGCGGCAGACTAGCGCCGAGCGGAGGGCCGAATTGGAGCGATTGGGGATCGTCGGTCGAGGGCTGCGCATCGTCCTCGTCCTGGCCCTCGTCCTCGTGCTCGCGCTCGCCGGCCTGACCGCCGCGATCACGTTCCGATCGCTTCCCCAGACCAGCGGCTCCCTCCACATCTCCGCGCTGAAGGGCAACGCGACGGTCATCCGCGACCGCTACGGGATCGCCAACATCTACGCGGATTCACCGCACGACCTGTTCGTCGCACAGGGCTACGTCCACGCCCAGGAGCGGTTCTGGCAGATGGAGGTGTGGCGGCACATCTCCGCGGGCCGGCTGTCGGAGCTGTTCGGCGCGACCTCGGTCGAGACCGACAAGCTCGTCAGGACGCTCGACTGGCGCGGCGCCGCGAAGCGCGACCTCGACGCCCTGTCGCGCGACGCGCGCGCGGCGCTCGACGACTACGCGACCGGCGTCAACGCGTGGCTCGACGTCCACCGCGGCTCGCTCGGGCTCCCCTTCGTCGTCACCGCCATCCGCTCGGGCTCCGGGGGGATCGGCGGCTACGATCCGGAGCGCTGGAGTGCGCTCGATTCGCTCGCCTGGCAGAAGGTTCAGGCCTGGGACCTGGGCGGGAACCTCCAGTCGGAGATCTTCCGGATGCTCGCGGACGCGCGGTTGGGCTCATCGACGCGGACCAACGAGCTTTTCCCACCCGACCGCGACGACGCGCCGGTCATCACGGCATCCGGCATTGCTCCCCATCCGACGGCGGCGAAGGACAGGGAAACCTCCACGGCGACCGAAACGGCGGCCGCCATTGCTCCGTCCGCCGCGGACGGCTGGCGTCACGTGGCCTCACTCTCGACCGACGTGCTCCATGTTGCGGGCCTCGACGGGGGCGGCGGGCTCGCGGGCGACCACGGCGTCGGCAGCAACAACTGGGTCGTCGGCCCGTCGAAAAGCGCGACGGGCGGGGCGCTGCTGGCGAACGACCCGCACCTCGGGATCGGGATGCCGTCGGTCTGGTTCGTCAACGGTCTCCACTGCCGCAAGGTGTCCGCCGACTGCCCGTACGACGTCGTCGGCGTTTCGTTCCCGGGCGTCCCCGCCGTCGTCCTCGGCCACAACGCGCGGATCGCGTGGGGCGCGACGAACGTCGACCCGGACGTCGAGGACCTGTTCATCGAGAAGGTCGATCCGGCGAACCCGGCGAACTACCTGTTCCGCGGCCGCTCCCTCCCGTTTACGGTGCGCCGCGAGCAGATCAAGGTCGCCGGCGCGAAAACGGTCAGCCTGACAGTTCGCGAGACCCGTCATGGCGCGATCCTCAACCTCGTCGACGACAGGCTCGCCGACGCGCCGCTGCTCGCATTCCGCTGGACCGCGACTGCGGAGGTCGATGGGACATTCGACGCGATCCTGCGTCTCAATAGCGCGGCGTCGTTCGACGAGTTCCGGTCGGCGCTCCGCGGCTACGGCTCGCCTTCGCAGAACTTCGTCTATGCCGACGTCGACGGACACATCGGCTATCAGCTCCCCGGGCTGATCCCCATTCGCGGCGGAGGAAGCCGCGGCGATCGGCCCGTCCGCGGCGACGACGGGCGGCACGAGTGGGGTGGCTACATCCCCTTCGCCGACCTGCCGCGCGAGCTCGACCCGCGCTCAGGGTTCATCGTCACGGCGAACAACGCGCCCGTGGACGGGTCCTACCGGCACTTCATCGGCGACGAGTGGGATCCGGGCTATCGCGCGGCGCAGATCCTGGCGCGGTTGAAGGATCTCGACGGCGACGGGCTGACCACGCGTGAGCTCGCCACGATCCAGATGGATGCAACTGTCCGGCGCGCCGCGCTCCTCGTCCCGAAGCTCCGCAACGTCGCGCCGACGACGGCGGACGGGCGGGCCGTGCTCGATTCGATTCGCGCATGGAATCGCGAGTGCGATGTCGACAGCCGCGGCTGCGCCGCATACATCGCCTTCGAGCTCCGGCTCGCAGGCGCGATCTTCGACGACGAACTCGGGCCGCTCGCGCGCGAGTACGTCGGCAGCACCGCGTCATCTGAGGCCACGCTCCGGCTGCTCGACGAACCGTCCGCGTCGTGGTGGGACGACTCGCGCACGACCGACGTCCACGAGACGCTTCGCGACATTGTCGCCCGCGCTCTGGACCGGACCGGCGGCGAGCTTCGCGCGGTGCTCGGCGCGCCGGATGCGTGGCGATGGGGGGCGATCCACCACGCCACGTTCCGCGAGCAGACGCTCGGCGCGAGCGGCATCGGGCCCCTCGAGTGGTACCTCGACCGCGGCCCCGTCGAGGTCGGCGGTGCCGCGGGGGCCGTGCTGAACACGTATTACGACACGTCGCTCGCCTACCCCGACCCGCACGACAAGTCGGTCAAGCCGGTCGGCATCGACCACGTCTTCGACGTCTCGACGCTGCCATCGTTCCGACTCGTCGTCGACATGTCGAAGCTCGACGACGCCCGGATCGTTCAGACCACTGGGCAGAGCGGCAACCCGTTCGATGGGCACTACGGCGACATGGTCGACGCGTGGCGCAATGGGGACACGGTCGCGCTGCCGTTCACGCGCAAGGCGATCGAGGCGGGCGCCGCCGCGACGCTCGAGCTCAAGCCATGACCGACCTCGTCGTCGTCGGCGCCGGGACCATGGGAGCGTGGACGGCGTGGCACGCCGTGCGGTCCGGTCGCGCGACGACCCTGCTCGACGCGTATGGCGCAGGACATCCGCGCGCGACATCCGGCGACGAGACGCGAGTGATCCGCTCGTCGCACGCGGCGGACGAGCTCTACACGCGCTGGTCGCGGGAGGCGCGCACGGACTGGATCGCACTCGGCAAGGAGCTGGGCGAGGCCGTGTTCGTCGAGGCCGGTGCGCTGTGGTTCGCGCGGCGCGAGGACGGCTTCGAGGCCGCGTCGGAGGCGGCGCTTCGGGCCGCCGGGATCCCCGTCGAACGCCTGACGACCGACGAGATCCGCGCGCGCTGGCCGCAGGTCGCGACGGATGGGCTGGCGTTCGCGACGTACGAGCCCGAGGCGGGCGTCCTCATGGCACGACGGGCCGTGTCGATGCTCGCCCGCGACGTCGAGCGCCGCGGCGGCCAATTCGAGCTTGCCGCCGTGCGGCCCGGGCGGAGCGAGGCCGGCCGTCTCGTCGACGTCGTGACCGCAGACGGCCGGCGGTTCGGTGGCGACGACTTCGTCTTTGCCTGCGGTCCGTGGCTGCCGCGCCTGTTCCCCGATGTCCTCGGCGACCTCATCCGCGTGACGAAGCAGGATGTCCTGTTCTTCGGGCCGCCGCCCGGCGACGTGCGGTTCGGCGCCGACGCGCTCCCGGCATGGATCGACTACGACGCCTCGTACTACGGCATCCCGGCGATCGAGGGCCG
>DATFPL010000245.1:0-10317 GCA_035264845.1 Candidatus Limnocylindrales bacterium
GAGCGGGCGGCCAAATTCCCGTGAGGCGGAGGTTCGTCACCAGGTTCGGGCCAGGTTCCCGTGAGGCGGGCGCGTGGCACGAGCTATGCGCGGGGTCGAGCGTGAGCGCGGCGGCCGTGCCTCGCGCCGAGTGACGAACGCCCGCGTGGCGGGTATCTGGCACCGCACCGGCACGATTTCTGCCGGGCGACACTCAGCGCGTCACTAGCCGCGGAATGTCCGCCCGGCGACGCTCCGGATAGCGATTGGCGGAACGCGCGAGCGTGGGAGCGCGGTCGCGAGGTCGCCGGCGCTGCTTAACGACGCGGGGAGTGTCGAGTGGCACATACGGGCGAGGGACGCCCCGCGCGACCCCCTACGCCACCAGCTTCGGGAGGACCTCCCGCCCGAACAGCTCGATCCACTCCGCCTGGTTGCGGCCGACGTTGTGGAGGTAGATCTGGTGGAACCCGAGATCGATGAACTTCTGGATTGCCTGCCGGTGCTTCTCGGGGTCGGACGAGATGACCATCCGACCCTCGAAGTCCTCTGGCCGGACGAGCTTCGCCATCTGCTCGAAGTCGAGCGGGCTCTTGATGTCCTGCTTCGGGAACTTCATCCCGCCGTTCGGCCACTCGGTCATCGCGTTCTTGAGTGCCTCCTCGTCGGTTGGCGCCCACGACAGGTGGAGCTGGCCGATGAAGCGGAACTTCTCCGGGTCGTTGCCAGCCTCGCGGCAGCCTTCGCGGCACTTGTCGAAGATCATCCCGATCTTCTCTTCGGGCGCGCCGACCGTGATCAGACCGTCGGCGTACATCCCCGTCTTCTTCGCGGTCACCGGGCCGGCGGTCGCGATGTAGATCGGCGGGGGCTCGTCGGGCATCGTCCACAGCCGGGTCGACTCGAGCTTGTAGTACTTGCCCTCGTGCTTGACGTCCTTGCCGCGGCTGCCGAAGAGCTTCTTGATGACCTCGATCGCCTCGAACATCCGGTTGATCCGCTCCGGCGTCTCGGGCCAGTACTGGCCGAGGATGTGCTCGTTCAGCGCCTCGCCGGACCCGAGGCCCAGCCAGTGGCGCCCCGGGTACATCGCCGCCAGCGTCGCGGAAGCCTGGGCCACGATTGCGGGGTGCATCCTGAACGACGGGCACGTCACGCCGGGCCCGACGTCGCCCTTCGTTCGTTCGCCGATCGCCGTCATCACGTTCCAGACGAACGCGGCGTTGCCCTGCTGGGGGACCCACGGCTGGAAATGGTCGGCGGCCATGACCCCGGTGAAGCCGCACTCCTCGGCCTTGACCGAGTAGTCGACGACCTCCCGCGGCCCGAACTGTTCAAGCATCGCCGCGTACCCGACCGTGGCCTGCGTCATCTCAGCTCCAGTACTCGTAGGTCCGCTCGATGCGGACGACGAACGTGATCCTGTCCTGGCCGCGGAACGCCTCCGGGTCGCCGCCGTAGCGCCGCGCCAGCGCGGCGATGTCGTCGACCGCGCCGGCGCCCGTCCGAGCGACTTCGGCGCGTCCGCGCAGCCCGACCCAGTGGCCCAGCTTCTCGTGGTCGTGGACGGCGATCGCCGCCCGCCCGTCACGCTCCAGGTTGCGCGGCCAGCGGCGCTCGCGGCGGCTGTTGATCAGCAGCGTGTCGCCCTCGCGCATGAACCAGACGACCGCCTGCCAGGGCGCGCCATCGTCGTCGAGCGTCGCGATCGTCGCGAAGCGCGGCGCGTCGAGGAACGCGCGGATTTCGTCGGGGATGACGGGGCCGTCGGGCATGGCGGGATGGTACGCGAGGCCCACGATTCGAAAACCGCGCGGGGTGGCAGCCCGGCATGCCGGGTTGCTGCCGTCACTCCGTGACGGCCACCGCCGGCACGGCGCGGGTCGAGGCAGCTACGCGAGCGGCGGCGACGGCGGCCTTGCGCGAGACCGGGGACCGGAACGCGAGCCGGCGCGGCTGGAGCGGCTCCGGCGACGGGCGCCCAAGGAGGTAGCCCTGGCCGAGGTCGACGCCGAGCGACTTGAGCGCCGCGAGGTCGACCCGCTTCTCGATCCCCTCGGCAAGAAGCCGCGCGCCGATCCGCCGCCCGAACGACACGAACGCCTCGACAAGCGCCTGCTTCGCGTCGTCGCGCGCGATGCCGTGGGCAATCTCGCGGTCGATCTTGATGACGGACGGCCGAAGCGCGGCAATGAGCGTGAACGACGCGTATCCCGCGCCGGCGTCGTCGACGGCGAACCCGAACCCGAGCCGCCGCAGCGCCTTGACCTGCCGCTTCAGCGGGACGACGTCGGAGACCGCCTGCTGCTCGGTGCACTCGAGCGTGATCTGGCGCGGATTCAGACCAGCGGCGCGGACCATGTCGCGCATCCTTCGCGCCTCGAACTGCGGGTCGAGGAGGCTCGCCGGGGTGAGGTTGATCGCGATTCGGAGCGGCGGCTGGTCGGTCACCTCGCGGATCGTCTGGATCCCACCGGCGCGCTCGAGGATCGAGCGGACGATGAACGCGTCGAGCTCGATCGACCGATCGGTGTCGATGGCGGCCTGGACGATCGCCGTGATCGACTGCGGGAGCATCGGCATGACCGGGCGGAAGAGGCACTCGTACTCATGCAGCTCGCCGGTGGCGAGCTCCACGATCGGCTGGAACTGGACGGCGTGGCGGTTGCGAAGGTTGAAGAAGTAGTCGAGCGTCTTGGTCTGGACGACGTGGGTCGACTGGGCCATCCCGATCCGGTCAGCGAGGCCGGACAGCTGGACCGCCGCTGAGAGGGCGACGACGTAGCGGTCCTCGAGCGCGAGCCCGGGGTCGATCGAGACCAGGCCGTAGGCCGGGTTCCGGACGCCGCGCGCGATCTCCGCGGCGAGCGACTCCGTGAGGAGGCTGGCGGGGGCGACCACGGCCGTGCCCGACTCGAGCTCGAGGACGTGGGCGTCGGGGATTGCCTCGGCCAGGCGGTTGGCGTAGCGGATGTCGCGCGACCAGAGCAGTCGCTCGTCGTCGTGCGCGCGATGGGAGCTGAAGAACCGCACGATCCCACCCTGATCGGTTCGCGTTCGCGGCCGGGAGACGGGGACCTCCCCCTCGTACCGTCGACGGCCGGATCATCCGTCCCGGACCGCACCGTTCCGAGGCGCCAGCCGTCCCGGGTCAGGATGGCCCGATCGTACGGGCGTAGAGCGGCGGCACGGCCGTCAGGCGCGCCTCACGCCATCCGCTCGCCGGCCCGGATCCCGATGTCGAGGCGGTTCTCCGGCGGGGCGAGGGGACAGGCCCACTTGGGGTCGAACGCGCACGACGGCTGGAAGCCGAAGTTGAAGTCGACGACGAGCGTGCCCCCAGCCGCGTCCCCGCCGAGGTCCGCGCTCTTCGCCGAGTCGATCAGGTAGCGTCCCGCCCCGTACGTCTCGGCGCCGTTCGTCGCGTCGCGGAAGGGCAGGAACAGCCCACCCGAGTAACCCGCCATCCAGAAGAGCGACAGTCGGCGCGGGCCGCCGGTGAACGGAATCTCGACCGATCCGATCCGCTCGAACGACAGCGCATCGTCGCCGCTGTTCGGGAGCGCCAGCGACAACCCACCGGGAGCCGGCGGAGCGGGCTCGACGGCGACCTCGAAACGGAGCGATCCGTCGTACTCGAAGTGGCGCGCCCGGTATCCGCGCCGTGCGTTCACCGGCAGCGGCGACTGCGGGTGCTCGCGATACAGCCACTCGCGGATCTCCACCCAGTGGTGCCACGCCACGAGCGGATCGACACCCGCGAGCGCCCGGACCTCGGCGTAGAGCTCGGCGACGCGGCGGCGCCAGTCGGCGAGGTCGAGGCGCCCGGCCGCCCCGCCGTCCGCCACGGGATCGGCGGTCAGGAGCGGCGCTCGCGCCGGCCGCGAGCGACGACGATCAGCCCGAGCACGATGAGGAGCACCGGCCAGATCGCGTCCCATCGGACGCGGGGCAGCTCGATCCCGAGCGTTTCGGTTGCGAAGAACCACAGGCCGACGGCGACGAACACGACGCCCCAGAAAAGGGCGACCGAATCCCAGCCGCTGCGGCGTCTCCGAGCCCCGCCGTACCGACCGCCATCCCGGCGACCCGCGGAGCCCGACGCCGGCGCGGCGGCCGCCGTCGGAACCGGTGCCGACGTCGTCGTTGCGTCGGGGTCGCGCGGAGCTGTCATCGGGACCTCCCTCGGCACGGCGCGCTGGGGGCGCTGGCGCGGCACGAACGCGTTCGAGCGCAGCCATCGTACGCTCGCGGGATGGGGCGACGCCCGGGCTAGAATGCGCGCTCCCGACGAGACCAATCGACGACGGAGGAGACACGTGGCGGACAGGGCGGAGATCGGCGTCTTCGGCGGCTCGGGCTTCTACTCGCTGCTCGACGACGTCCGCGAGATCAAGGTCGACACGCCGTACGGTCCGCCGTCCGATTCGTTCTTTCTTGCCGACGTCGACGGCCGCAAGGTCGCGTTCCTGCCGCGGCACGGGCGGCGCCACACGATCCCGCCACACGGCATCAACTACCGCGCCAACGTCTGGGCGATGCGCTCGCTCGGCGTCAAGGCCGTCATCTCGCCGTGCGCCGCGGGATCGCTCCAGGTCCACGTCAAGCCGGGCGACTTCGTGCTGTGCGACCAGTTCGTCGACCGCACGCGCGGCCGAAGGGACACGTTCTTCGACGGGCCGATCGTGTCGCACGTCTCGTCCGCCAACATCTACGACCCCGAGCTGCGCCGGATCGCGTCCGAGGTCATCGGCGAGCAGGGCATCCCGATGCACGAGCGCGGCACGATCGTCGTCATCAACGGCCCACGGTTCTCGAGCAAGGCCGAATCGAAGTGGTTCAGCGACGCCGGCTGGGAGGTCGTCTCGATGACCCAGTACCCCGAGGCGTACCTCTGCCGCGAGCTCGGCATGGCCGTCGTCAACATCTCGCTCATCACCGATTACGACGCGGGCGTCCACGAGGGCACGGAAGCCGTCGACGCGCGATCTGTCATCGAAGTCTTCGCCCAGAACGCGGCGCGGATCCAGCAGGTCGTGCTGGAGATGGTCCGCCGCTTCCCGGCCGACCTCGACGCGCTCGGCGCGCGCGAGATGCTCGAGGCAACCCGCGGCGATGGCCATGCGGCGTCGCCGGAGGACGTCAGGATCTTCGAGACCGGGCTGTAGGTTCGCGATGCGCGAGCGCCCGCGGATCGGGGTAACGCTCGCGACCGTCGGCGTCGACGCGGCCTGGTGGCTTGACTCGGCACGGCGGCTCGACGAGGCCGGCTACGCGGCGATCTGGGCGTGGGACCACTTCGTCGGGAAGGGTGACCGGCGCGTTCCCGTGCTGGAGGCGACCGCGCTCCTCGCCGCCGCGGCAGCGGTGACGACGCGGGTCACCGTGGGCTCGTTCGTCATGAATGTGATGAACCGCGAGCCTTCGGTGCTCGCGCGTACCGCCGGCACGATCCACGAGCTGAGCGGCGGGCGCTTCGCGCTCGGGATCGGGATCGGCGGGCATCGGCGCGAGCACACGGCGTATGGGATCCCGTTCCCCGAGCCCCCGGAGCGCGCGGCGAGGCTCGAGGAGGCCATCTCCGTGATCCGGGCGCTCTGGACGGGCGGCCCCGCGACGATCGACGCGCGGTTCTACTCGCTGCACGACGCGTACGCGGAGCCGCATCGCGAGCCGCCGCCGCCGATCCTCGTCGGCGCGCAGAGCCGGACGGGCGTCGGGATCGCGGCGCGGGCCGGCGACGGCTGGGCGGCGGAGATGCCGTTCTTCGAGGAGCTCGTGTCGTTCTATCGCGAGTCGGTCGAGGCTGCGGGCCGCGACGTGTCGGCGCAGCGGATCGTGCTCGGCTTCAACGCCGGTCGGTCGGGCGAGGAGGCGCTCCGCGACAGTCCCTGGGTCGAGGCGCCCGGGGAGACCTGGGCGGAGTGGCACGACCGGGGCGCGGACGAGGTGACGGTCACGGCGCGCACGCCGGCGGACATCGCGCGACTCCTCCACGCCGCCGAGCGGTGGTGACCGCTGGTCAGAGTCGGCCGCGAGGGATCGATCGCGCGGTCGCGCCGCCGATCGCCGCGGAAGCCGTTGCCGCAGGTTCGTGGCACCATCGCGATTCAGATGCCTGCCCCCGCGTCAATTTCCACGACGCCGACGTCGCCGTCTCCGCCCGGCGCCGCGGCCCCTGAGCCGACTCATCCGTGCGTCCGCTGCGGGCGACCCGTGACGCTCGACGAGTCGCTGTGCGAGGAGTGCAACCCGCTCGGCCTGTCGCAGCCCGCGACGTCGCAGGCCCACGGGACCGTGTTCCTCGCGATCGTCGGCGCCGTGGTCGCGCTCGCCGTCGCGGGCAGGCTCGCGATCTCGGGTGTCGGTCCGTTCCGCGGCGAGGTGTCCGCGGTTCAGCCGGCGCCGTCCGGGCTCGCGGTGACGCTGACGGTCTTCAACGACGGCACGAAATCCGGCGCGACGACGTGCCGGATCACGGAGACGGCACGGAACGGCACCGGGCCGGCCGCGGTCGTCCTCAGCCCGGCCGTCGATCCCGGCGCGTCGCGCAGCTTCTCCACCGCGCTGGCGCAGTTCGGAACGGAGCCGCGGCCGCTCACCGTCGCCTGCCAATCCCCGTGACGGCGACAGCCAGCGTCGAGGACGAGACACCGTTTGCCGCCGAGCTCGCATTCACGGTCGAGGTCGCGGAGCGCGCGGGACGGCTGCTCAGCCAGCGGTACGAGCGCGTCGAGCGGATCGATTACAAGAGCGCTCGCGACGTCGTCACCGAGGTCGATCACCTGTCGGAGTCGCTCATCCTGGGCGCGATCCGGGAGGCGTACCCGGGCGACGCGATCCTGGCCGAGGAATCCGGCGAGCACCGCGGCGCGCGCCGGCCCGAGGACGCGCTGGCCCACGGCCGGACGTGGGTCGTCGACCCGCTCGACGGCACGATCAACTACGCCAATGGCATCCCGTTCTTCTGCGTGTCGGTCGCGCTGACCGTCGACGGCCGGCCGACGGTCGCGGTCGTCCACGACCCGAGTCGCGGCGAGACGTTCAGCGCGGTCGCGGGCACGCGCGCTCGACTCGACAGCGACGTCATCGCCGCCAGCGACAAGGACAAGCTGTCGGACTTCGTCGTCTCGCTCGCGCTCGGCGGACGTTCGGCGGCGTCGCGGTCGCGGGCACTGCGGAAGGCGATTCGCGTGCCGCGCTCGATGGGTTCGGCGGCATTGGCCCTCGCCTACGTCGGCAACGGCCGGTTCGACGCGTTCGTCCAGCAGGGCGGGCTGTCGGTCTGGGACGTCGCTGCGGCCGGGCTGATCGCCGAATGCGGCGGCGCGCAGGTGACCGACATGGACGGCGCCGGATGGTTCGACGTTGCACGGAAGACGCGGACGATCGGGTTGCTCGCAGCGCCAGCCGCCCACCACGGCGCGATCCTCGCCCTCGCCCGCGGCTGACGTCCCGCGCGCGCCGCTCGGCTAACCGTCCAGCCAGCGGTGCGGGCGCTCGCGAAGCCCGTCGAGGCCCCACTCGTCGCAGAACGCCAGCCACCCCTCGCGCGGCGTGCCGCGCCACTCGAGCTCCGTCGGTCGTGACTGCGGGATCGGCACGCCGTCGGCGGTCGTACGCAGCCGCGCGAGGTCGCGGTAGAGCAACGCGTCCTGCCAGTGCTCGGCGAGGGTCGCGGCGAGGAGCACGCCGCCGCGCAGGCTTGGGACGCGCCACTCGCTCGCCCTGCGCGGGATGGCCTCGAGCGATCCGTACACGGCGAGGACGGCGGCCGCGGATTTCGCGCCCCAGCCGGGCAACCCCGGATACCCGTCGGACGAGTCGCCGACGAGAGCCAGGAGGTCGGGGATCGACGTCGGCGCGACGCCCCATTTCCCGACCACCGCGTCTGCGTCGTACGTGATCGCGCGTCGACGGTCTCGTAGGACGACGCGCGAGTCGCGGACGCATTGCGCGAGGTCCTTGTCCGGCGTGCAGATGACGATTCGGTCGACGCCGTCGGCAGTGTCCCATCGGTCCGCCGCGGCGGCGATGGCGTCGTCGGCCTCGAACTCGACCATCGGCCAGAGCACGACGCCGAGCGCCTCGATCGCCTGCTCGGCAATCGGGAACTGGCCCAGCAGCTCGGGCGGCATGCCCGCACTCGACTTGTAGCCGGCGAACAGGTCGTTGCGAAACGACTCGATGACGCGGTCCGTCGCGCACCCGACGTGCGTCGCGCCTTCCTCGCGCAGGAGGTACAGCAGCTGCTGGACGAGGCCGGAGACGCCCGACAGGATCACGCCGTCGCGGCCCCGAACGGGCGGGCGCGGCGCGTAGTGGGCGCGGAACAGCTCGTAGGTCGCGTCGACGAGATGGAGATCCACCGTCACGACTCGACGATTGCGCGGAGCCGCTCGAGGTCGGCCTCGAAGACGCGCCGCAGGATCGGACGCAGGGCGAGGTTGCCGAGGCGGGGGAGGAGCGGCGGCACGATCGTCTCCTCCCACACGATCGTCGTCGACGCGCCGTCGGCGCTCGGTTCGAGCGTCAGCAGGCCGGTGCCGGCGAAACGGCCCTCGTGCCGGAGCCCGAACCGTCGCGGCGGCTCGAACTCCGTGATCGTCACCGGGTCGTTGGTGGCGACACCCAAAATCCGGACGAGCGCTCGCCCCTTCGTCCCGACCCCGATCGGCCCGGGGGTTTCGACCGTCACTCGCTTCATGTCGTGCATCCATCGCGGCTGGCTTTCGATGTCCGACAGCTCCGCCCACGTCCGCGCGATCGGCGCGCGTACGACGACGGAAGTCCGGACCGGCGCGGGAGCGCGGCCGAATGAGGCCGCGGCCAGGTTGCGCTCGGCGAGCCACGCGGCCGCGCCGACGAGCACGCCAAGCCGGACGATCCGTGGAATCACGCGCCTGCCGTCGCCTCGATCGCGACCCCGGCTCTCGTCATCTCGTCGATGGCCCGATCGCCGTCACCCGGCCTCAGCTCGACCGCCGCGATGGCGTCGCGAAGGAGCGTCGTGCTGAACCCGAGGCGCGCCGCGTCGAGGGCGGTAGCCCGCACGCAGTAGTCCGTCGCCAGACCGCACACCGTGACGTACTCGACGCGCGCATCGCGGAGAAGCGGCTCTAGCGCCGTCGGCTTCGTCTCGTCGGCGACGACGTCGCGAACGGTAAAACCCGAATAGCCGTCCTCGCCGTTCACGCCCTTCCGGATGCGCGGTCCGTCGCCCGGCATGGCGGGATGCAGCTCCGCGCCGGGGGTCCCGGCGACACAGTGGACGGGCCAGATCCCGCCGTCCTGTGCGAAGTGCGGCGTGTGCGCGGGATGCCAGTCCTGGGTGTAGACGACGAGATCGCCGGTGGCGCGGGCCCGTTCGATCGCGGCGACGACGCGGGGGACGATCAATGGCGCCCCGGCGACGAAGAGGCTCCCCGACGGATCGGCGAAGTCGTTCTGCATGTCGACGACGATGAGCGCGCGACGGCGGGTGGGGGACTGCACCGCCGTACGCTACCGCAGCCTCGCGAGAAACCGCCGGAACGCGCGTCCGTGTCAGATACCACCGGGAATGGTGGTATTGGGGCGGACGCCCGGAAGTTCGGACACCTACTACGCCGAGTGGTAGTAGCCGCCCCGGTGGCGTCTCGTACCAACCGGGATGGTGAGTGACACGCAAGCGCCCCATTTCGCGGCCGCAGCGTTGTCCGGAGCGCGACTACCACCACCCGGGTTGGTAGATGACCGCCGGCCGCGCCGGCGGGCGGCAGGCGGGGCGCCACGGCCCCGCCGCGCCGATCGGCGGCGTCGCGGTGCTCCCTGTCACCTGCCTGCAAGGGCCCGGACGCGGCGAGTCGTCTCGCCGATGGCCGTCCTCTCCGACCATGATCGTGTCACCACAACGACAGGAGGCAACGACATGCAGGACACGCAAATGCAGAACGGCCAGGGCGTGAGCGGAACCGTGCCGGATTCGCCCGTCGACGACGCGACGTACAACATCCTCCAGGCCCTCACCTCGAAGCTCGAGGCGATCGAGGCCTACGAGATGTACGCCGAGCAGGACGACCAGGGCGTCTTCAGCGAGCTGCTCGACGACGAGCGCCGCCACGCCGAGAAGCTGTACGGCGCGCTCCAGGAGCGAATCGGCAGCCGCTGAGGTTCGCGTGCCGGACGCCGCCTGGCGTTCGCGCCGCTGAGCCGCGGCGCGCCGGCATGCGCGCCGCCGGGCCCGCCCGCCGCCGCCCGGCGGCATCCTTCGATTTCAAGCTTTGAGATCGAAATAGTTTGCCCGCGGGAGGCCCGCCTGCCGCTCGGGCGCACGAATCGATGGAGCCGGCCCGCGAG
>DATFPL010000246.1:0-4330 GCA_035264845.1 Candidatus Limnocylindrales bacterium
CACGATCAGGAGGAGATCGAGGATCGGTCGCTCCATCGCTCCGTCGCGCGCTCCCGTGCGGATTCGGGCGGGAGTCTAGCACCGCACATTTCCGGCGCCGTCACCTTCGACACGGTCGCGATGTCATCCTCGCTGCATGGATGCACGTCGCGGGCTCCGGCCGCTGCTCGCCGTCGCCACCGCGTTCCCAGCGGGCGTCGCGATCCTGTCCGTGGCGAATGTCGTCGCGCCGCAGCGCGACGGTCCACTTGCGCTGAGCCAGATCCTCGCGCCGCACCTCGTCGCGGCCACGCTCCTGTTCGTGCCACTCGCGCTGCTGCGCGGCGGCCGCGCGCTCCGCGTCGCGCTCGCGGTCGCCATCGTCCTCGGCGTCGTACGGTTCGGCGCGGGGCTGGTGTCGCTCCCCGGGGCAGCACCAGCGCCGGACGCGGCGACGCTCCGCCTGCTGGCGTGGAACCTCGAGGTTGGCGCGCCGGACCCGGCCGACGTCATCCGCGTCGTCATCGCGGCCAATGTCGACGTCGTCGCGTTCGAGGAGCTCACGCCGGACATCGCCGACGCCTTGACGGCGGACCCTACGCTCGCCGGGAGGTATCCGGGCCAGGCGATGTTCCCGGAGCCGGGAACGGGCGGCATCGGCATCCTCAGCCGCCGACCGCTGTCCGCCGCCGTGCATCGGACGGCCCCGATCGCCGCCGAAGCCGATCTCGACCTCGGCGGAGCGACGGTCCATGTCATTGCCGGCCACCCGTACCCGGCCGCGATCCGGACTGTGAGCATGCTTCGCCTCCCGATCGACTTCGACGCCGAGCGCCGCGACCGCGATGTCGCGCGGTTCCGTGGCTGGATCGATCCGTTCGTCGCCGCGAACCGCCCGCTCGTCGTCATCGGAGACTTCAACCTGACTGATCGCGAGCCGGCGTATGGCGTGCTCGCGAAGGGCCTCCTCGACGCCCATCTCGAGGTCGGCCAGGGCCCGGGGAGCACGTGGCGGCCGGACAGGATGAAGTTCCTCCCGTTCGGCGTCCTCCGGATCGATTACGTCCTGACAGGCGGCGGCGTCCGCGCTATCGCCTCCGGCGAGGACTGCACGCCGCGCGCGAGCGACCACTGCATCGTCGTTGCGACCGTCACGGTCCCGATCGATCCGGCCGCGTGATTGCGCGGTTTGCGAGGTCACGCGTACGATCTCCCCGATGACCCACCCGCCCGCCGGCCGCTCGACGCACCCGTCGTGACCGGCGCCGCGGCAACCTGAGGCGACCGGAACGATGGCCGTCGGATCCTCGAACGACTTCGACGTCGTCGTGCTCGGTGCCGGGACGGGCGGCTACACGGCGGCCTTCCGCGCCGCGCAGCTGGGGCTGAAGGTCGCGCTCGTCGACGAGGACAAGATCGGCGGGACGTGCCTCCACCGCGGCTGCATCCCGACCAAGGCGCTGCTCGAATCGGCCGGGTTCGCGGAGCGCGTCCGTCACGCCACCGATTACGGCATCGACGTCACCGGCGAACCCGGGATCGACTACGCGAAGATCGCCGCCCGGCGCGACCAGGTCGTGAAGCGGATGTGGACCGGGCTCAAAACCCTCGTCGACAAGAACAAGGTCGCCTGGGTCCAGGGCCGCGGCCGTCTCGAGGGGCCGACAAAGGTTCGGATCAGCCAGATGGGCGACGACGGCACGCCGGGCGGCGGCGGGGACCGCGTGCTCCAGGCGACCGACGTGATCCTGGCGACGGGATCGCGCGTCAAGTCGCTGCCGGGACTCGAGCCCGACGGCAAGCGGATCGTCACGAGCGACGACGTGCTGAAGATGTCCACGCTGCCGAAGGACATCGTCATCGTCGGCGGCGGCGCCGTCGGTGTCGAGTTCGCCTCGTTCTTCCACGATGTCGGCGTCAAGGTCACGCTGCTCGAGTACCTGCCGGCGATCGTCCCGCTGGAGGACCGCGACGTCAGCCAGGCGCTCGAACGAAGCTTCACCCGACGCGGCATCACCGTCATCACGAGCGCGCGCTTCGATCCGGCATCGGTCAGCGTCGAGAAGAACGGCGTCTGCCTGATGGTCGGGCCGGAGGGCAAGGAGCAGCAGGAGCTGCGGGCGGAGATGCTGCTCCTCGCCGCGGGGCGCGCGGCGAACATCGAGGAGATCGGGCTCGACACGACCAAGGTCGAGACGGATCGCGGCATCGTCAAGGTCAACGGGAAGATGCGGACGAGGGAGCCCCACGTCTACGCCATCGGCGACATGGTCGGCGGGCTGTGGCTCGCGCACACGGCGGCCCACGAGGGGCTCGTCGCCGCGCACACGATCGCGGGCGAGAAGGACGTCCACGAGATCGACTATGTCGAGCAGCCGCGAGCGACGTACTGCCGGCCGGAGATCGCGTCCGTCGGGCTCACGGAGCAGCAGTGCCAGGAGCGAGGGATTCCGTACAAGGTCGGCAAGGTCCCGTTCCAGGCGATCGCCAAGGCCATCATCGGCGGCGAGTACGAAGGGTTCGTCAAGGTCATCGGCAACCCGGAGACGCAGGACACGCTCGGCATCCATCTCATCGGGCCGCACGCGACCGATCTCGTCGCAGAGGCGTCGCTCGCGTTCCAGCTCGACGCGACGCCGTGGGAGATCGGCGCCACAACGCACGCCCATCCGACGCTCTCGGAGGTCATCGGCGAGGCCGCGATGGCGGTCGACGGCCGCTCGATCAACTTCTGATCCACTCGACGGAGGCAGCAGCCAACCGATGGCGGTGAGCGACAAGAAGGTCACCCAGCTCGGGGCGTCGGTCGGCCTGTCGAACGACGACCTCGTCGAGATGTACCGGCTCGTAGCGCTCACGCGGGCGCTCGATGAGCGGATGTGGGTCCTCAACCGCGCCGGCCGGATACCGTTCGTCATCAGCGGCCAGGGCCACGAGGGCGCGCAGGTAGGAATCGCGTGGCCGCTCCAGAAGGGCCACGACTGGATCGCGCCGTTCTACCGGTCGATCGCGACCTGCCTGACGTTCGGGATGAGCCCGCGCGACATCATGACCGCGCAGTACGCGACGGCCAACGACCCGTCGTCGGGCGGGCGGCAGATGCCGGGGCACTACGGCAGTCACGAGCACAACCTCGTATCGGTCTCCTCGCCCGTCGCGACCCAGCTGCTGCACGCGGTCGGAATCGCGCTGGCGGCGAAGATCCGCAAGACCGGCCAGGTGGCCCTGACGACGATGGGGGAGGGGTCGTCGAACCAGGGCGACGTCCACGAGGGGCTCAACTTCGCGGCGATCCACAAGCTGCCGTTCGTCTTCGTCGTCGAGAACAACGGCTACGCGATCAGCGTCCCCGCGGCAAAGGAAGTGTCGGTCGAGGACGTGGCCGATCGCGCTTCCGGGTACGGCATCCCTGGCGTCGTGGTCGACGGCGCCGACGTCCTCGCCTGCTACAAGGCGTCGAAGGAGGCGGTCGATCGCGCTCGCTCGGGAGGTGGGCCCACCCTCATCGAGGCGAAGGTGACGCGGCTCACGGCGCACTCGTCCGACGACCAGCAGACGAAGTACCGCGACGCCGCGGAGCTCGAGGCGGAGAAGGCGCGCGATCCCTTGCCGCGGTTCCGGACGCAGCTCCGGGACGCCGGGATCCTGACCGACGAGGTCGAGGAGCGGCTCACCGCGGACATCAAGGCCGCGGTCGACGACGCCACGACGTACGCGGAGTCGCAGCCCGATCCCCAGCCGTCGACGGCGATGCGCTGGGTCTACGCCGAGGAGTGGCCGTCGGAGGCCCCGCCGCCGTGGGGCTTCGGGACCGACGGCGGGCACGCGGAGTCGCACTGATGCCCGCGAAGACGTTCATCGAGGCGATCCGCGAGGGGATGAGCGAGGAGATGCGGCGCGACGAGAACGTCATCGTCCTCGGCGAGGACGTCGGCAAGAAGGGTGGCGTGTTCCTCGCCACCGACGGGCTGTGGGCCGAGTTCGGCGACGACCGCGTCATCGACACGCCGCTGACCGAATCGATGATCGTCGGCGCTTCCGTCGGCGCCGCGGTCAACGGTTTGCGCCCGATCGCCGAGATCCAGTTCGCCGACTTCATCCACCCCGCATTCAACCAGCTCGTGTCGGAGGCGGCCCGGCTGCGCTACCGCTCGAACAACGGCTACTCGTGCCCGATGGTCGTCCGCGCCCCGTACGGCGGCGGCGTCCACGGGGCTCTCTACCACTCGCAGTCGGTCGAGGCGTTCTTCACGCACGTCCCGGGGCTCAAGGTCGTCGTGCCATCGACGCCGTACGACGCGAAGGGGCTGCTCCGGTCGTCGGTCCGGGACGACGACCCGGTGCTCTTCTT
>DATFPL010000247.1:0-9515 GCA_035264845.1 Candidatus Limnocylindrales bacterium
CGCTTCCGTGGTGACCGCGGCGTGCAGAGGCGCGGGCGTGAGGTTGACCGCTGCATCGAGGCCTTCGGCGGCGGCGGCGGCGTCGGCAAGGGAGCCGAAGGCGCGGGCACGCGGCCAGGTTGACGCGGCGATTGCCGTTGCGGCGTCTGCCGCCGCGGGCGACCGGTCGACGAGCGCGACGACCTCGACGCGGTCACCGAGCGTGGCGAGCGCCGGCAGGTAGCGCCGTCTCGCGACGTCGCCCGAGCCGACGATCGCGATCCCGATCGGGTGGGGGAGCGGAAGCGTCGCCATGCCGTGAGCGTAGCGGGACGACGGACCGGCGCGCGCG
The DNA here is from genome assembly GCA_035264845.1 of Candidatus Limnocylindrales bacterium. Taxonomy (GTDB): domain Bacteria; phylum Chloroflexota; class Limnocylindria; order Limnocylindrales; family CSP1-4; genus JACDAV01. Next base: position 332 of record DATFPL010000247.1, read on the forward strand.
ATGAGAGTGGCGGTCGCGAGGCCTAGACCGCCTCGGCCAGCGCCGACACGAACTGGCTGTTGTAGAGCTCGAAGTACGCGCCGCGCCGCGCGAGCAGCTCCTCGTGGTCGCCCTGCTCGACGATCGCGCCGTTCTCCATGACCAGGATCGTGTCCGCGTCGCGGATCGTCGACAGGCGATGGGCGATGACGAACGTCGTGCGCCCTTTCATCAGCCGCGACATCGCGCGCTGGATGAGGACCTCGGTTCGCGTGTCGACGGACGACGTCGCCTCGTCGAGGATGAGGATTGGCGGGTCGGCGAGGAACGCGCGAGCGATCGTCAGGAGCTGCTTCTCGCCGGCCGACACGTTCGTCGCGTCGTCGTCGATGACGCTGTCGTAGCCGTCGGGCAGCGTCCGGACGAAGTGGTCGACGTGTGCCGCCTCCGACGCCGCGTGGATCTCCTCGTCGGTCGCGTCGAGCCGGCCGTAGGCGATGTTGTCCCGGATCGTGCCGTGGAAGAGCCACGTGTCCTGGAGGACCATCCCGAACGCCCGACGCAGCGCGTCTCGCGACAGGTCGCGCGTGTCGATGCCGTCGATCGTGATCCGGCCGCCGTCGAGCTCGTAGAAGCGCATCAGCAGGTTGACGAGCGTCGTCTTGCCGGCGCCCGTCGGGCCGACGATCGCGACCGTCTGCCCGGGCCGGACGACGAGCGACAGGTTGTCGATGAGGGGCTTGTCCGGCGCATAGCGGAACGAGATGTCGTCGAACACGACGGCTCCCACCGGCTCGTTGAAGGCGGGCGGCGTCGCCGGATCGGGAATCTCCTCGGTCTCGTCGAGGAGCTCGAACACGCGCTCGGCCGACGCGACCGCCGACTGGAGGACGTTGACGATGCTGGCGGTCTGGATGATCGGGAACGTGAACTGGCGCGAGTACTGGATGAATGCGACGACGTCGCCGATCGTCATCTGGCCCGCCGCGACCCGGAGGCCGCCGATGACCGCGATCGCGACGTAGTTCAGGTTGGAGATGAAGGACATCGCCGGCTGGATGATCCCGGAGATGAACTGCGCCCGGCGGCTCGCATCGAAGAGGCGCTCGTTCTCGCGATCGAAGACCTCGATCGCCTCACGCTGACGACCGAACGCCTTGACGATCGCGTGCCCGGTGTGCATCTCCTCGACGTGACCGTTCAGCGCGCCCGTCGACGCCCACTGCGCGACGAACTGCTGCTGCGACCGGCGAACGATGAGGATCGTCACGGCGAGCGAGGCGGGGACCGCGAGCAGGGAGATCAGCGCCAGGATCGGGCTGATCGTGAGCATCAGGATCAGCACGCCGACGATCGTCAGCAGCGACGTGATCAACTGGGTGAGGGTCTGCTGGAGCGACTGGCCGATGTTGTCGATGTCGTTCGTCACCCGGCTCAGCAGATCGCCGCGCGGGTGGCTGTCGAAGTAGCGCAGCGGGAGGCGACCAAGCTTCCGATCGACGTCCGCGCGCAGCTTGACGACGGTCCGCTGCGTCACCCCGGCCATGATCCAGCCCTGCATCCAGCCGAAGGCCGAGCTGATGATGTAGACGGCGACGAGGACTCCGAGCAGGAAGCCCAATGCGCCGAAGTCGACGCCGGCGGCGTTCAGGTGCATCGCGGACAGCATGTCCGCGAGCTGGTTCTGGCCCTGCGCGCGCGCGGCGTCGATCGCCTGCTGCTGCGTCGCGCCGCTGCCAAGGATCTGCTTGCCCAAGGCGCCTTCGACGATCCGGTTGATGGCCTCGCCGAGGATCTTCGGCCCGATGACGTTGAACGTGACGCTGACGATCGCGAGGAGGATGACCGCGACGATGAGCGGACGCTCGGGCCCGAGCGTGCCGAAGAGCCGTCGCAACGAGCCCCGGAAGTCGCGTGCCTTCGCCGGGGGCACGCCCATCCCGATGCCCATCATCCCGGGGCCGCGGCCGCCCGGACCACCGAGCCGCCCGGCGGGACCACCCGCACCGCCAGCGCCAGCGGCGCCACCTGCGCCTGGCCGGAAGACGCCGCCGCCCGGAGCCGCGGAGCCGTTGCTCGGCACGGTGCCGGATCGCGCCGTCATGCGACCGCCTCGGCTTCGGACAGCTGCGAGTAGACGATCTCGCGATATGTCTCGTTCGTCTCGAGCAGGTCGCGGTGCGTCCCGCGCCCGACGATGCGGCCGTTGTCCATGACGATGATCTCGTCCGCGTTGAGGATCGTCCCGACGCGCTGGGCGACGATGATCAGCGTCGCGCCGTGGAGCTCGCGTTCGAGTGCCGCGCGGAGCCGTGCGTCGGTCGCGAAGTCGAGCGCCGAGAAGCTGTCGTCGAAGATATAGATCGGCGGGTCCTTGACGATCGCCCGGGCGATCGCGAGGCGCTGCCGCTGGCCGCCGGACACGTTCGACCCGCCCTGCGCGATCGGCCCCTCGAGTCCGCCCTCCATCGTCGCCACGAAGTCGCGTCCCTGCGCGATCTCGAGCGCGCGCCAGAGCTGCTCGTCCGTCGCGTCACCATCGCCGAAGCGGAGGTTGCTGCTGACGGTCCCGCCGAAAAGGAACGCCTTCTGCGGGATGACGCCGATCCGCGCCCACAAGTCCTCGCGGTTCATCGTCCTGATGTCCACGCCGTCGACGAGGACACTGCCGGACGTTGCGTCGTAGAAGCGCGGAATCAGGTTGACGAGCGTGCTTTTGCCGCTGCCCGTGCTGCCGACGATCGCCGTCGTCTGACCCGGCTCCGCGCGGAACGAGATGTCGCGCAGCACCGCGTCCTGGGCGCCGGGGTAGCGGAACTCGACGTCCCGGAACTCGACGACGCCACGCTCCGGGCCGGCGGGGTCGGGGACGACCGGTGCGTCGGGATCGTGGATCGACGGCGTGGTGTCCAGGACCTCCCGAATCCGCGCGGACGAGACGGCAGCACGCGGAACGAGCACGAACATGAAGACCGCGGTGAGGATCGCGAACAGGATCTGGATGAGGTACTGGAGGAACGCGGTCAGGTTGCCGATGGACAGCGCGCCGTCCTGGACGCGGATGGCGCCGAACCAGAGCGCGGCGACCGTCGAGAGATTGAAGATGGCGAAGATCACGGGCTGGGTGATGGCGAACAGGCGCGCGGCGCTGAGCTGCGTGTCGTAGAGGTCGCGGCTCGCGGTATCGAACCGCGCTTCCTCGTGCCGCGTTCGGACGAACGCGCGGATGACGCGAACGCCGGCGAGCGTCTCGCGCATGACCTGGTTGATCCGGTCGATCTTCGTCTGCGTCGCTCGGAAGAGCGGGATGCCGCGGCTCATCACGAGCCCGATGACGAGGGCCATGAGCGGCAGGACGACGACGAGCAGCCCCGACAGCGGAACGTCCGTGCGGAGCGCCATGATGATCCCGCCGACGATGAGGATCGGGGCGGAGACCGCGATCGTCAGGCCCATGAACACGACGAGCTGGACCTGCTGGACGTCATTCGTGTTGCGGGTGATGAGCGATGCCGGCCCGAACTGGTTGACCTCCACCTGGCCGAACGTCTCGACCGCGGAGAAGACGGCGTTGCGGACGTCGCGGGCAAAGCCGTTGGCGATGCGGGAGCTCAGGTAGACGCTCGCCACCGCGGCAGCGCCGACGATGACGGTGATGACCAACATCAGCCCGCCGACGCGAACGATGTAGTCCGTGTCGCCCCTGACGACGCCGTTGTTGATGATGTCGGCGTTCAGGTCCGGCAGGTAGAGGTTGCCGATCGCCTGCAGGAGGAGCAGCACGAGGACGACGGCGAGCTGGCGGACGTACGGGCGGAGGTAGGTCCGGAGGAGGCGGATCATCGGGCCGGGCCTGCGTCGGCGTCGTCGTGCCGTTCGTCGACGGCGACCTCCGCCCGTGCGCGCCGCATCGCGGTCAGTCCGATGAGGAACGCCTGGAGCTCGGCGTCCGAAAGTCGGTCGAGCAGCTTCGTGAGCTTTTCCCGGCGCCGGCGATGGAGCCGCTCGAAGACCTCGCCCCCGGCGCGGGTCGGGTGGACGGAAACGATCCGCCGATCCGATTCGCCGTGCCGACGCTCGACCAGGCCGCGCTCCTCCATCCGGTTGACGATCCCCGTCGCGCTCGCGACGGACACGTCGAGCTCCTCGGCGAGGCGGCTCATCGAGAGCGGTCCCTGAATCTCGAGGATCGTCAGGACGTGGATGTGAACGAGGCTGAGCGAGCCGACGAGGAAGCTCCGGAACGCCGACAGGCGCTCCTCAGGATTCCACGGGGTCATCTGATCGAGGAGGTCCTCGACGAGCTGGGCGCGACTTCGGTCGTGTTTCTCCCGCCCGCGCGCCGCGGTGGTATTAAATGTCACGTTGATAATCTACGGGACTTTAAGGGTCTCCGTCAAGGCGGAATAAGGTAGGCAGCCCCCTCAGGTGTAGGCGATGACCCGATGGCGGCGGAGTCGCCCCAACCGATCCTGACTGCAGTCGCCACCGTGGAGCGCGGCGACAGACGACAGGAGCGGATCGATGGACACGCGGCTTCTCACACTCGGGGGCCTTCTGGCCGGCCGGCTGCTGTTCGGCGGCATGTTCCTGTGGTCCGGGATCTCGAACCTGGCCGAGATCGACGGGCGAATCGGCTATGCGGCCTCGAAGGGCCTCCCGGCGGCGGCGTTCCTGGTCCCGGCCGCCAGCCTGCTGCTCGTCGCCGGCGGCATCAGCCTCCTGACCGGGTTCCGGCCGATCCTCGGGGTCGCGGCGATCGCCGCCTTCCTCGTCGGCGTCACGCCGCTCATGCACAATTTCTGGGCGTTGAAGGGGTTCGAGCAGATCATCGAGATGCACAGCTTCGAGGGCAACGTGGGGCTGCTCGGTGGTGCCATCGCGCTCCTGGCCATCCCACGCCCGTGGCCGGTCAGCGCCGACGGCCTCGTGCAGTACATCGCACAGAGCACACGAACGCCCGCGACGGCGGAAGCGATTTAGCTCATACCTGCGGACACCGGCGACCTGGGGGGCGCCGGTGTTCCGCGCTGTCCAGGGCTCCCGGCGCCGCGCGGGGTTCCCGCGATGGTCGCGCTACTCGCCGCCGCCCAGCAAATAGACGAGGTGGGCGATCGCCGCCGGAGGCGTGTCGCCGATGCCGGTGGCGCCGTAGCCCGGTCCGTTCAGCACAGCGTGCCAGCCGTGCGGGTCGCGGCGGCTCACCGCTGTGAGAGCCGTACCGCGCGGCCGGATCTGCTCGAGGCGGCGCAGCTGCTCCCTGAGCTCGACCTTGGGGTCGGGTGCCGATCGGCTTCGGGCCCGCACCGGCTTCGGCTGATCGGGCTCGGCTCGCTCGCCGGCCGCACGCACGATGCCGTCGACGACGGCCCGCAGGTGCGGGTTGCGGCGGCGCTCCGGCGTCAGATTCGGTACGTCCGGCGGAGCCGCGGTACGCGGCGCCAGCGTGACGGTTGTTCCGGGCGCGCTCGCGCCCTGGTCGGCAGACGACCTGTTCATCGAAGTTCTCCGGTCATCGACGATTACGCCAGGAGCACGGGAGACATGGGCCGCTTTTCCCCTGGACGGCCAACCTGCCGCGGAACCCGACTGGCACCTCCCGTGCCGAGCCCCCATGGGCGCCGAAGCAGGAGCGGATCATGCCCCCCGACCGCACGGTTGTCACGTAACAAATAGCCGGATTGTCACGATTGGGGACTGCGGTGCGGAGCAGGGGAGTGCCGCCGTGTCGTTCAGGCACCGCCGCAGCCATCGTTCCGAATACCCGGGCGGAGTATTGACAAAAGGGTTGTCAATAGGGGGAGCGAGGCGTAGAATTACGTCGATCCGGCGTGTCAAGACTTGACACGCCATCAGTCATGTTCGGGCCCCTCCTCGTCTGTCGGGACAGGTGGCAACCGGACGAACGGTCGGGCGGTTCGACCGATAGGTAGCTTCGGACGGCAGCGAGGAGGCCGCCGCCGGAGGCCCCGCTCGGCAGGCGGCAGGGAGGATGCGGTTTGGCAGTCGGCGTTGCGGCCGAAGTGAAGAGTCGGCTGAACGTCGTCGACGTAGTCGGCGAGTCGGTCAGCCTGAAGAAGGCCGGCGCCACGTACAAGGGGCTCTGCCCGTTCCACGGCGAGAAGACGCCGTCGTTCGTGGTGACCCCGGCCCGCGACAGCTGGCACTGCTTCGGCTGCGGCCTGGGCGGCGACGTCTTCAGCTTCGTGATGCAGCGCGACGGGGTGCCGTTCGTCGAGGCGCTGAAGCACCTGGCGGGCAAGGCCGGCGTCGAGCTGGACGAGCGGACGCGGCGTGACGACGTCCGGAAGGCGCGGCAGCGCGACGTCATGGAGGCGGCGATTGCCTTCTACCACGCCGTGCTCACGAAGTCGAAGGCGGGGCAGCCCGCACTCGACTACCTCCGCGGGCGGGGCGTGACGGATGCCACGATCGAGACGTACCAGCTCGGCTGGGCGCCCGCGGGCTGGGACCAGATGGGTCGCGCCCTGAACGAGCGGCGGCAGATCCGGGCAGAGGAGCTTGCCGAAGTCGGGCTCGCCAGCCCGCGCCAGAACGGTCGGGGCTTCTACGACCGGTTCCGCCAGCGCGTCATCTTCCCGATCCGTGACCAGAACGGCAGCGCAACCGGCCTGGGTGGGCGGATCCTGCCACCCTCTGTCCGGGAGAGCGACTCGCCCTCCGAGGACCGAGGCCGATCTCCGGGAGGCCATCGGTCAGAGGATGGCCATCGGTCCGACGGCCCGAAGTACTTGAACTCCCCGGCGACGCCGCTGTTCGACAAGAGCCGGACGCTCTACCTGATCGACAGGGCGAAAGGCTCGATCCGTCGCGGCGGCCAGGCCGTCATCGTCGAGGGCTATACCGATGCCCTGATGGCGCACCAGGCCGGCTACGACAATGTCGTCGCCTCGCTCGGAACCGCCCTCACGCCGGGGCAGGTCGCGCTCCTGACGCGCTACGCGAAGCGAATCGCGCTCGCCTACGACGTCGATGCCGCGGGGGAGAAGGCGGGGACGTTCGGCGTCCAGGCGCTCGAGGGCCTGATCGGTCAGCTTGCGGGATCGGACAGCGGCGTCGAGCTCGACGAGGTCCGCGTCGTTCGGTTGCCGGACGGCAAGGACCCCGACGAGGTGATCCGCGAGACGCCCGATCGCTGGCGCGAGGAGGTTCGGACGGCGGAGCCGATCGTCGACTACCTCATCGACCAGCATGCGCGGCAGTTCGATCTACGGTCGCCCGGCGGCAAGTCGCGCTTCGTCGACGCGATCATGCCGACGATCCGGGCGGTTCCGAACCCGGTCATGCGCGATGCGTACCTCGGGCGGGTTCGGCAGGTCAGTGGGGTGGAGGAGCGGGTGCTCCTCGAGGTGCTCCATCGGCCGGTGCCGGCGTTCGTGACGCGGCCGGGCGACGGTCGGATCAACGCCGAATCCGTGACGTCGTCGCCGGACGCGCTGCCGATCGGCGAGATCCTCCGGGCGATCACGAACGGCGAGCGCGACCTCCTGCGGCTGATGCTCCTCGTCCCCGACGAGCAGCTGCGCGTCGGGGAGCGGCTCGGGCCCGACCAGCTGCCGTCGACCGTCGCGCGGGAGCTCTTCCGGGCGATCGTCCGGCAGCGCGACGCGAACGACGCGGGCATCCACCCGCCATTCGACTCGGCGGCGCTGATCGCATCGCTCGACGACGAGACCGCGGCACTCGCGCGGGCGCTCTACGCGCTCGGCGGGCCCAGCCCGCGAGACTTGCCCCAGCGCGACGTCGACTACGAGGTCGAGCGGCTGCTCCTGGACCTCGAGGAGGACGGCCTCGAGCAGCGGCGCGACTTCACGCAGGAGGCACTCGGCGAGGCCGAACGAAGTGGCGATCGCGACGCGATCGGGAGCCTGCTCATCGACCTGCGACAGCTCAACGAGGCGCGACGGTCACTCGACCGCCGGCGCGACGACACCAGATATCTCAATCGCCCGGTCGCCAGCCGGGCCTAGCCCACCGAAACCGAACCAACCAGAACGTACAGAAGGACATGACCCACAACGACGCAACCGGACTCATTGCACGCAATTCCATCGATTCACGAAACCACACGGAGGACTGCCGTGGCTGACCCGCTCGACAAGCAGCTCGTCGAGGCCGTGCTGACTCGCCCCCGCCGGGGGAGGGCCGATCTCGAGGAAGCCAAGCTCGCCAATCTGCGTCCCGCCCGCGGCGGGGCGGCCGCGCCGCCGCGCCCGCCGGAGGTCGAGGAGGACGACGACGACGACATCGACCTCGGTCCCGACGCGCCCGACGGCGCGGCGGATGTCGGCGTCGAGGTGGTCGACACCGACGGCGACCCGGTCGAGGCCGCCAAGCTGCCGGTAGACGCGCCGGCGAAGCTCGACGCCGCAGAGCTCGAGGAGCCCTCCGCCGAGGAGCTCGAGGCGCTCTCGGCGGACATGATCGGGATCGACGACCCGGTCCGGATGTACCTCAAGGAGATCGGCAAGGTCGCCCTGCTGACGGCCGAGGAAGAGGTCGTCCTCGCCAAGGCGATCGAGCTCGGTGAGCAGCTCGTCGACGAGCCGTGGAAGGGCATCCTGAGCCTCCACGAGTGGACGCTCCACAACACCGAGTCGAAGACCCGGACCGCGAAGCCCCAGCATCGCCTGCCGCTCGGCGACGAGGCGCACAAGATGGTGCGGGAGGCGATCTCGCACAAGGCCGCCAGCGACCTCCTCGTCCCGAGCCCGGACTTCCATCTGATCAAGGCCGGCCGCGACGCGCAGTCGGACGGCACGAAGCACCTGCTCAAGGAGGCCCGCAAGCTCCTCGAGACGTACAACACGAAGCCGAACCCGGACTCGTTCATCGCGCTCCTCGACTGGGCCGACTTCGCCGTCCACAACGGGGATCTCGACTCGCGCGACAACGTGGGGCTCCGGGCGATCTACAACTGGACCCGTGACGAGGTCGCCTTCCCCGCGCTCGAGCGGTGGATCACGACCGGGCACGACGCCGAGCTCCTCAAGCGGATGGGGCAGGATCCGGAGGTCCCGAAGAACACCAAGCTGGCGCATCGCAAGGGCGAGCTCGTCCGAATCGGACGGGACGCCCGCGAGCAGCTGACGTCGGCCAACCTTCGGCTCGTCGTGTCGATCGCCAAGAAGTACATCGGCCGCGGGATGTCGTTCCTGGACCTCATCCAGGAAGGGAACATCGG
>DATFPL010000248.1:0-3758 GCA_035264845.1 Candidatus Limnocylindrales bacterium
TCAGGACGCGCCGCCGGGCGGCCTGGACGAGCTCGAAGAACTCCTCCGGCTCGTATTCCTCGTCGTGCTCGAGAAGCACATCGGAATAGACCTCGTTGTCGCCCTCATGGAGTTCGTAGTAGTGCACCGCAGCTCCGTCCAGAGACTCGTCCGATTCGACCGCGAGTATACGGTCGGTCACCGGTCTCGCCCCTCGTGACGGCCGACCGCCTCGACGGCGCGGACGCAGCCGCGCCGGATGTCGTCATCGTCGGCGCCGCGGCGCGCGACATCACCGACGACGATCCGCGCGGCTGGCGGCTGGGCGGCGGCGTGTCGTACAGCGCCCTGACGACGGCACGGCTCGGCCTCCGCACGGGCGCCGTCGTCGGCGTCGACGACGCGGCGGCGAACGCCGACGAGCTCGACATGCTTCGCGAGGCGGGCGTGGACGTCCACCTGGTCCGACTCGGGCATGGGCCCGTGTTCCGCAACATCGAGCGGCCGGAGGGCCGGCTGCAGCTCTGCGGCGATTACTCCGATCCGGTGCCGCCCGACGCGGTGCCCGCGGCGTGGCGAGCGACGCGTGGCTGGATCCTCGCGCCGGTCGCGGCCGAGCTGCCGGACGAGTGGGCCGCGATGCCGTCGAGCGAATCGATCGTCGCGGTCGGCTGGCAGGGGCTGCTGCGTGAGCTCGTCCCCGGCGAGGCGGTTCGCCACGTCGCGCCGTCGTCGACGCCGATCATCCGGCGCGCCGACATCGTGGGCCTCAGCCGCGACGACGTCGACAAGTCGATCCCGCTCGTCGACCTGTACCGAGCGCTCCGGCCCGGCGCCATGCTCGCGATCACCCAGGGCGATCGCGGCGGCCTCGTCGGCGACGGGCTGGACGGCGACACGGTTCACCTTCGCCACTACCCCGCGGTCCCGAGCCACGGCATCGTCGACCCGACGGGCGCGGGCGACGTGTTCCTCGCTTCGCTCGCGGCAGCGCGGATCCAGCCGCGACTCGTGCACGGACGGATCGGTCAGGGGCTCGATCTGCTGCTCGCGGCTGCGGCGGCGTCGCTCGTTCTCGAGGCGCCGGGGATGCTCGGCGTCCCGTCGCGCGACGACGTTCGCCGCCGGATGTCCGAGGGTCTGGTGCACACATCGGCGCACTGAGAGGGCGGCGCCGTCGCGCGGCGACGGTTACGGCTCGACGATCGTCTTGCCCGCCTCGCGATCGCGCAGACGTTCGAGGGCCTCGACGACGCCGCCGAGCCCAACCGTGGAGCCGACGATCCGGTCCATCGGCAACCGTCCCGCCGCCATCAGATCGATGACGCGGCCGAATGCGCCGGATCCGGAATGCCCGATCGAGCCGGCGAGCGCGCCGCCGCGAACGATGAGGTGCTCCGGGTCGAGGTCGACGTGATGCGGTCCGCGGCCGATGAGCACGACGCGGCCGCCGGGGGCGAGGCTCGCGGCGGCCGCCTCCGTCACTCCCGCGGCGCCGCTTGCCTCGACCCAGCGATCGATCCCGCGGCCGCGCGTCGCCTCCCGCGCGACCGCCGCGAGTCCACCGCCGGCGAGCGACCGCGGATCGTGAACCGCATCCGCGCCGAGCTCGCGGGCGAGGTCTCGGCGCGCCGCGCTCGGCTCGAACGCGACGATCCGTCCTGCGCCTGAGGCCCGCGCGAGCGCGATCGCCGCGAGCCCGATCGGCCCCGCGCCGACGACGCCGACGGAGCTGCCGGGGAGGAAGCCGCCGGCACTCACGAACAGGCCGATGAACGCGACGCTCGTCGGCTCGACGAGAGCGCCGAGGTGGAACGCGCGCCGTTCGTCGATCCCGGCGTCGAGGAGCGGCGCGAGCGACCAGACGTACCGGCCGCGGACCTTCACGAATTCGGCGTGTGCGCCGTCGAACGTGAAGCCGAGCTCCTCGAGCCGCGTGCAATTGTTCGGCAGGCCGGAGCGGCAGGCAAGGCATTCGCCGCACCAGGCGATCTCCTCGGCGCAGACGGGCTCGCCGACGGCGACGTCGCGGACATCGGGACCGACGGCCTCGACTACGCCGCTGAACTCGTGACCCGTCGTCACCGGCGTGCCGATCATCCCGGGATAGAGCATGTACCCCGCGTCGTCGCGCTCGTAGAGATGGACGTCCGAGCCGCAGATGCCGCAGGCGCGGACGCGGATGACGACCTCGTCGCGCGCGGGCGCCGGGTCTGGCCGCGTCTCGAGCGCGAACGTCGGCGCGTGCCACGTCGCGTTGCCGCGCTCTGCGATCCGCGGCTCCGGTGCGTCGTCGCGGACGCGGGCCGCGGGCGCGGCACCGTTGCGCGGCGCCCACTCCGCGCGGAGGACGACGGCCCTCACGCGGACCGCTCGAAGGTCACGAACTCGATCAGGTTGTCGAACGGGTCGCGGGCGAAGAACCGGCGTCGCCCGGGGAGCGGGAAGTCCTCGTCCTCCGTCGCGACGCCCGCCGCGTCGAGCGAGGCGCGGAGCGCATCGACGTCGTCGACCGCAAGGCACGGATGGCGCCGCGACTGCGGGTTCACATCCGCCGCGTTGTCCTCGACGAGCAGATGGATCTCGTTCGGTCCGACGTCGTACCAGACGAGGTGCCGCGGCAGCGTCTCGGGGACGGGCTTCTCGCGGAGGCCGAGCAGTTGGCCGTAGAACCGGCGCGCCCGGTCCTGGCCGCCAGGCGCGATCGGCAGGCTGACGTGCTGGACGCCGATGATCCGAAACGGGGTCACGACGCGACCGCGGCGCGGCGGTCCCGGGCGACTGCGGTCGAGCCACGGACCTCGAGGCGAACGTCGAGCGTCAAGGTTTGCGCGGCCGCGCGCGACCCGCCGTCGAGGCGGTCGAGCAGTGTGGCGACGGCCCACCGCCCCATCTCCGCGGTCCGCTGCGCGACCGTCGTCAGGGGCGGATCCGCGTACGCGGCAAGGTCGACGTCGTCGAAGCCGACGACGCTCACGTCGTGCGGCACGTCGAGACCGAACGCGCGAATCCCGCGGATGGCGCCGATCGCGGTCAGGTCGTTGTAGGCGAACACGCCGGTGATCGACGGATCGCGCGCGAGGAGCTGCGTCGCGGCCGCCGCCCCGCCGGCGACGTGCCCGTCGCCCTCGACGACGACGAGCGTCCGCGCGTCGAGCCCCGCGGACCTCATCGCGTCGCGCGCGCCCTGCAGCCGATCGGCCGCGGCCTCGTTCCGTGCGGGAGCCGTCACGTGCCCGATCCGTCGATGCCCCAACGCCAGCAGATGCTCGACCGCGAGGGCGCCACCGCGGCGGTTGTCGCTGAGGATCGTTGGCAGCGACGCTGTCGCCGACGCACAGTTCACCAGCACGACGGGGATCGGCGCTGTCGTTAGCCACGCGGAGTGCCGCTCGCCGACGCCGCTCGAGGCGATGACGACGCCGTCGACGCGTCGTCCCGCGAGGAGCTCCAGGTAGGCCGCCTCGCGCTCGGCGTCCTCGGCGGCGTTGCAGAGGAGGACGGCAAAGCCACGCTCCCGGGCCGCGTCCTCGACCGCCCGCACCAGTTCCGGAAAGAACGGGTTGCCGATGTCGGTGATGACCAGTCCGAGCGTCCGCGTCGTCCGCAGCTTGAGCGACCGCGCCACGCCCGACGGCCGGTAGCCGAGCTCCTGAGCCGCGGCGACGATCCGCGCGCGAGTCTCCGGCCGTGCGCCGCCGAGCCCCGCAAGCACGCGGCTCACGGTGGCGGTCGACACGCTCGCACGCGCCGCGACGTCGGCGATCGTCGCCGTCACT
>DATFPL010000249.1:0-2773 GCA_035264845.1 Candidatus Limnocylindrales bacterium
CGAACGAGAAATGCGCATCGCGCCACCGCCCGCGGCTGACCTCAACGACCTTGCCGCCGGTCTCGACATGCGCCGTCGTCTCCAGGTCGTACCCGGTCCCCCGCCGCGCGTCCGCGAGCTCGTCCGGCGTCACGAGCCACGGCCCGATGGTCGTCGCGAAGTCCTTGCCCTTCGCCGGCCCGAGACGGACGGTCGTCTCGTCGCGCTGGAGGTCACGCGCCGACCAATCGTTGAGGATCGTGTAACCGCCGATCGCCTCCTCGGCGGCATCGGCGGTCACGTCGTGCACCGGCGTGTCGACGAGGGCCGCCACCTCCAGCTCGAAGTCGAGCTCCGCGGAGCCTCGTGGCGCCCAGACCGGATCACCGGGACCGCGGATCGCCGACACGTTCGAGAAGTAGAAGATCGGCAGCCGGTACCACGCCTCCGGCACGTCCTGTCCGCGACGCTCCCACATCGTCCGGACGTGGCCCTCGAATGCGTAGAAATCGCGGAACGACGGCGCCCGGAGGATGGGCGGCCCGAAGACGAGGTCGGCCGCATCGCTCACCGTCTCGTCGTCGTCTTCGGTCTCGAAGCCCTCGACGAGCGGCCGGAGATGCTCGACCCGGAAGCCGCGCGCCAGGTGGTCGTCGAGCGATCCGATCGGCTGCCGAAAGAGCGCGTCGTTGTGGGCCAGCGTCGCGTCGCGATGAGCGAGCCGCCGCCGAGCCGCCTCGAGATCGAGCCAGCGGTCATCGACCGCTGCCGCGAGCCGCCATGGAGCCCTGGCGGGCGCATTGTGCTCACGGACGTGGGCGAGCCGCATCAGAACGGCTTGACGACCATGAGCCAGAGGATGACGACGAGGCCTCCGAACCCGGCCGCCGAGAGGATCCCCACCGGGCTCCGCGCGGCAAGCGCGATGACGTCCGCGTCCGGCAGCGGCTCGGGCATTGCCTGGCCTTTTCGCGCGTAGGGGGCACCCGCGCCGACGGCGATCCGGAGGTTCCGGAAATACGGCGCCGCGACGGCGTACATCAGGACGACGATCGCGACGAGGACGCCGATCGCCGCCCAGATCCAGCCCCTCGAGAACCAGTTGCCGGCGATCCCCGCCCAGATCCCGCCGATCAGCAGCAGCAGGAGGCCGGCGTACATCGTCCCGATGCTCGCCTGCGAGAGATCGACCAGTGCGGCGATCCGGCTTCGCTCCTTCTCCCGCGGCAGCTGGTAGACCATCCAGAGGGCGACCCCGTGCGAGAGCGCGAACAGGAACGCGCCGAGGATGTGGATCAGCACGATCCACGGGTAGAAGTTCATGACCTCGCCCTCCCCATCGCCGGGTGACGCCGGCGCTCACCGACTACAGGTTGCCGCGCTTCGCCTGCTCCCGCTCGATTGCCTCGAACAGCGCCTTGAAGTTGCCGACCCCGAAGCCGCGCGAGCCGTGCCGCTCGATGATCTCGAAGAAGAACGTCGGGCGGTCCTGAACGGGTCGGGTGAAGATCTGGAGGAGATAGCCCTCCTCGTCGCGGTCGGCCTCGATGCCGAGCTCCTCGAGCGTCTCGATCGGGACGCCGACGTCGCCGACCCGGTCCGCCAGCGTCGCGTAGTACTCGTGCGGCAGGCCGAGGAACTCGACACCGTTCTCGCGCAGCTGCCGGACCGTCGCGACGATGTCTTCCGTGCGCAACGCGATGTGCTGGCAGCCGGGGTCGAGATACCAGTCGAGGAACTCCTGAATCTGGCTCTTCTTCTTGCCCGTGGCGGGTTCGTTGATCGGGAACTTGATCCGCCCGTTGCCGTTCGTCATGACCTTCGACATGAGGGCGCTGTAGTCGGTGTGGATGACCTTGTCGTCGTAATGGATGAGCTGGCTGAAGCCGAAGACGTCGCGGTAGAAGTCGACGAACTCGTTCATCTGGCCGAGCCCGACGTTGCCGACGCAGTGGTCCACCTCGAGCAGGCTCAGCCCCTGGGCCGCCGGTGCCGGCCTCTTCACACGTCGATAACCGGGCGCGAACGCGCCGTGGTAGTCGGTGCGATCGATGAACGAGTGGCGCGTCTCGCCGTACGTGTAGACGGCGCTCCGCCGGAGCGTGCCCTCGGCGCCGCCGTCGATCTCGGTCGGCTGGAGTGCCGGCCGGGCGCCGCGCTTCGTCGTCTCGGCGAATGCGGACCGGACGTCGTCGACCGCGAACGCGATGTCCTTGACCCCGTCGCCGTGACGGCGGACATGGTCGGCGATCTCGCCCTCGGGGGTGAGCGGCGCCGTCAGGACGATCGTGATGTCGTCGCGCCGCATGACGTAGCTCGCGCGGTCCCGGATCCCGGTCTCGAGGCCCGCGAATGCGATCGGCGTGAAGCCCCACAACGCCCGGTAGTAGTTGGATGCCTGGCGGGCGTTGCCGACCCAGAACTCGACGTGGTCGATGCCCTTGAGCGGGAGGAAGTCCTGCGCCTCGGCGTAGGCGTCCTTGTTGACCCGCGCCCCGGCCTGGTTCGCCGCTGGAGTGCCCGTCGGGCGGGCGACGGTATCGGTCATCGCTGGCTCCCGTGCTGTCGGAGCGGACGAAAATGGCCTCCATCGTAGTCCCACGGCGGACGCGGACGGGTGTGACACTTGCCGCCCGGGAGTTGCAAGGAGGAACAGATGGCGGACACCGACGCGCTCGTGGCGAGGCTCCGAACCGCCGAGGCCGACCTCGCCGCCCTGCGGCCACGCGTCGAGCGTGGTGAGCCGTGGCCGCTGAGCGACGACTTTGGGACGGCCCCGGAATCGAGCTGGGGA
>DATFPL010000250.1:0-9625 GCA_035264845.1 Candidatus Limnocylindrales bacterium
CCGCCGCCGTCGGCGTAGTTCGGGGCGACGATCGGGCGGTCCGTCGTTCGCGTCGCGGCAACGAGCGCGCGGATCACGCCTGGGCGGGTGCGCGGCTGGTCGCCGAGCACGATCACCGCGGCATCGACCGGGGGCTCGAGCGCCGCCGCGGCGTCGAGGCCCACCTCGAGCGACGCCGACAGGTGCCGCGGATCGGGATTTCGGACGATGTGCTCGTCGAGCCAGGAGACCTGCTCCTCGATCTCGTCGGCGAAATGGCCCAGGACGACGACGATCTCCGGGATCCCGGCGTCCCGGACGGAGTCGAGGACGTGTTCGAGGATCGGTCGCCCGTCAAGACGCGCGAGAACTTTCGGGCTGCCGAAACGGGTCGAGGCGCCTGCGGCGAGGACGACGGCTGCAACTCTCATCGCGCGGCGACCGGCTCGCGCGCCAGGACCCGCTCGCGCTCGCGATCGGCGGCCAGATCGCGCATCGGCCTCCCCGAGCCCGCGTAACGCACGGCGACGACCTCGGACATGATCGCCAGTGCCATCTCTGCCGGCGCACGGCCGCCCAGATCGAGCCCGATCGGGCCGCGGAGGCGCTCGAGCGCATCCTCCCCCACCCCGGCCTCTAGCAATCGCGCCCGCCGATCCGCCTGGGTCTTGCGCGATCCCACCGCCCCGACGTACCGGCACCCGCGTCGGAGCGCCTCGACGATCGCCGGCTCGTCGAACTTCACGTCGTGGGTCAGCACCGCGACGGCGTCGTTCGGGCCGAGCGCGATCTCGTCGGCGACCTCGTCGGGCCACCCGACCACGAGCCGGTCGACGTCCGGGAACCGCTCTGCCGTCGCGAACGAGGCACGGCCGTCGACGACGACGGTCGCGTACCCGAGCTCGCGGGCATAGGCGACGAGCGACATCGCGGCCTGCACGGCGCCGACGACGACGAGCCGCGGCCGAACGGGATAGGCCTCGACGAAGAACGCCAGATCGCCGATCTCGACGGTCCGCGACGTGCCACGGTTGAGCGCGTCGAGGGCGGCCGCGACAAGCGAGTCGTCGTCCACGGCCGCCCCGAGCGTGCCGTCGAGGCGGCCGTCGTCGTGGACCACGAGCGTCGCCGCGGGCGCCGCGCCCGCGCCGGGCTCGTGCGCGCCGAATTCGGCCGGCGGAGCGTCGGGCGGGAGCGGCGTGATGACGGCCGAGCCGCGGTCGCGGGCGGATCGCTCCGCGGCATCGATGACGTCGCGCGGGACATCGGGCTCGACGAGGACGTCGATCGTGCCGCCGCACGCGAGGCCCACGTCCCACGCGTCCTCGTCGCTGATCCCGTAGCGAATGACGCGGGATTGCCCCGTCGCTCGTGCGCGTTCGATCTCCTCCGCCGCCGCGCCCTCGACGCAGCCGCCGCTCACCGAACCCGCGATGCGACCATCGGACGCGACCAGGAGGACCGCGCCCTCGGGACGCGGCGCCGAGCCGAACGTCCGGACGACGACGGCACGACCGACATCGACGCCGTCGCGGCGCCACGTCGCAAGCGTCTCCAGCAGCTCCTTCACCGCGTCCTCCTGTTGCCCTGCGTCGTCAGTGGCCGCGCGATCGCGGGATCCGATCGTGCCGCCAGCACCTGAGCCGGGCCGATGGCGCGGACCGCGGGTCCCGCCGCCGACGTGACAGACGCCGCCGCCTCACCGCTGCGTCGATTGTCGCTGGCCCGCATCCCCGCAAGGATCAGCCCGAGCCGTTCGAGGCTCGCGACGGTTCCTGCCGCGACGAAGTCGTCGATGTAGGGATACGCCGCCCGCATCCCGGCGGCGAGCGGCTGGTAGCCCGGCGTCCCGGCGAGCGGGTTGAGCCAGATGAGCCGGTGGCAGTTTCGCCGCAACCGTGCCGTCTCCGTGGCCACGAGCGCGGGATCGCCGCGGTCCCAGCCATCGGACACGACGATGACGATGCCGCTTGACCGAAGCGTCCGCCGCGCCCAGCGGAGATTGAAGTCCCGGAACGACTCGCCGATCCTCGTCCCACCAGCCCAGTCCGTCACGGCGTCCGCGACCCGTCCCAGCGCCCGATCGCGGTCGCGATCGCGGAGCAGCCGCGTGACCCGCGTGAGCCGCGTCCCGAAGACGAACGACTCCGTCTTCACCTCCGACGACGCCGCGAGCGCCTGGACGAACCGGAGGAGCAGCCGCGAGTGGCGCTCCATCGAGCCGGAGATGTCGCACAGGACGACGAGCGGACGCGGGCGGCGCACGGTGCGGCGCCAGACCCACTCGGTCATCTGGCCGCCGGTCGCCAGGTTGCGCCGCAGCATCGTTCGCGGTGCCAGCAGGCGGCCATGGTGGTGGAGCTCGTAGCGGCGCGTGCGGCGGCGTTCGAGCCGCGGCTCCAACAGGTCGACGAGCCGTTCCGCATCGCGCAGCTCCGCCGCCGTCATTCGGTCGAAGTCGCGGTGGCGGAGCACCTCGCTTGCGCTGAATGCGTCGGGCGCGACGGCAATTCCGTCCACGTCGGACGACTGGGATTCCTCGTCGTCGGCGCCTGGGATCGGGACGCCGCGGAGATCGCGGCGGCTCACCGCACCATCGTCGGCCGGCTCGGCGTCGCTGCCGTCGTCGTCCGTCGGGGCCCCGTCGTCGCGGCGGAATTCGGTGGGCGCGGCATCACTGCCGAGCCGCGGGCCGCGTCGCCGCCAGAAGCGGTCGAAGACGCGGTCGTAGACCTCGCGGTCGTCGCGTCTTCGGACGAACACGGCCGCGCCGGCGCCGCGCACCTGCTCACGGTCGCCGAGCTCGACGAGGTTCAGGGCACGCGCGAAGTCCACGGCAGCCCCCAGGTCGATCCCCAGACCCTCGGCCCGCAGCGCCCGCCCGAACGCGACCGACTCTGTGAGGAGCCGGCGACCGTCGACGCTCTCGCCGGCGGGTGTCCGCGCAATGCCGCGGTCGTTCATCGTCAGCCGCGCGCGGCCGCCTCCGCCAGGTACTGCCGGGTCGCGTCGCCGCGGACCTGGCGGATGTCCTCCTCGTACTTGAGGACGACGCCGAGCGTCTCCTCGACCAGGGCCGGCTCGAGTTGTGTCGCTCCCATCGAGAGCAGTGCGGCCGCCCAGTCGAGCGTCTCCGCGATGCCCGGCACCTTCGTCAGGTCCGCCTCGCGGAGTCGGTGGACGAAGGCGACGACCTGGCGAGCCAGTCCCTCGGGCGCGGCGGGGACGCGGGCGAGGACGATCTCGTACTCCTTCTGCCGCGTCGGGTAGTCGATCCAGTGGTAGAGGCAGCGACGCTTCAGTGCGTCGTGGACCTCTCGCGTCCGGTTGCTCGTCAGGACGACGCGCGGCGGGTGGGCCGCCTTGATCGTGCCGATCTCCGGGACGGTGACCTGGAAGTCGGACAGGATCTCGAGGAGATACGCCTCGAACTCCTCGTCGGCGCGGTCGATCTCGTCGATGAGGAGGACCGGTGCGGGCTGGTCCGGGCCGCTCTCGAGCGCCTGGAGGAGCGGCCGCCGGATGAGGAACTCCGGGCCGAAGATGTCATGTGGATTGGCGCTTGCCGCCTCACCGCGAGCTTCGAGAAGCCTGATCTCGAGCATCTGCCGCGGGTAGTTCCACTCGTAGACGGCGTTGTTGACGTCGAGGCCCTCGTAGCACTGAAGGCGGATGAGGCGCGTGTCGAGGCTCGCCGCGAGGACCTTCGCGAGCTCTGTTTTGCCGACGCCGGCCTCGCCCTCGAGGAGCAGCGGCCGACCGAGCTCGAGCGCGAGGAAGACCGCCGTCGAGAGGCTCCGATCGGTGATGTAGCCGCGCGACCGGAACTCGGCCTCGATCGCGTCGATCGAGCGCGTCCCCGCGGGCCGGGTGTCGCGGTCACTCATGAGTCGACTCTACACCGGCACGTGCGCGCGGCCGCGCTGCTGCTCGCGGGGCGAGCACGTGTGACCAACGAACCGTCCAATGGCGTCCAACCCGCTCGTCCAAGGAGCAGATCCGGCCGATTTGGTCGTTCCTGCTCGTCGCGCGAGCAGATGCACATCGAAACGGGCCACGCAGGTCCCATGTGCTCGTGGGGCGAGCGTCCTCCATGCTGCGGGCCGCGTCTTTCCTCCCCGATGTGGACCACGCGGGTACGCTCGCGCAAATGGACCTCAGCGAGTGGCACCTCTGGTTCAAGCGGCGAGGCGGGAGGCAGCTGCGGATCCTGCTCATGGACAACTGGGATCCGATCGGAGTTCGCGGAGCGCCAGAGGCGATCGACGAGTACGACCGCTACGTCGGCCGGATCGCCGACAGCCTTCGACGCGGAGCCAATGTCCAGCATGTGGCAGCGATGCTGACCGCTGCCCGGACGGGCTCGATCGGTCTCGGGGCGGACCCCGAAACGGACGCCACAGCGGCACGGTCGATCGTCGACTGGTACGCCGCGGCCATGCGCGATGAGGCGAATCCTGCGCGCTGACTCGCGCTCGAGACTCCGCCGCGACCGCTCGCTACCCGTCCGGCGCCTCGAGATCCCGGGCGTACCGCGGGAAGCGGAACCGCTGGTCCCGCGTCAGCAACCCGCCGTGGCCCAGCTTGGCAATGGTCGCCGCGGTCGGCGCGTCGCCGGCGAGCAACCGCGGCAGCAGCAGATCGGCGGCCGTCGCCTTCGAGTACGCGCCGCATGTCGGAAGGCCCAGGACCGTCGTCGCGCCCGCCCGTCCAAGCCAGAGCATCGAACCGGGGTGCGCCGGGACGCCGCGCCGGACGACGCGGCCACCGAGCCGCTCGAGGGCGACGAAGAACGCGTCGGCGGGATCCGTCGAGCCGCCGCCGGCGGTCAGGACGATGTCGACCGCGGAACGTCCGCGGACGAGCGCCGCCATCGCCGCCTCAACAGCGTCGGGCGCGTCGGCGACGTAGTCGATCGAGGCGATTTCCGAACCAAGGCTTTCGACCTTCGTCCGGACGCTGTCCTCGAACCGCTGCCGCGCGATGGCGTGGATCGCCTCCTTCACGACGACGGCAACGCGCCGCCGTTCGAACGGAGCGACACGAACGAGCGGCCGCTCACCGCGAGCCACGGATTCGGCGCGGGCGAGGGTCGACTCCGCGACGAAATGTGGAGCGATCTTCACGCTCGCGACCAGATCGCCGGGCTCGACGACGGAACCGTCGAACGCGGTGAAGACCTCCACCGGGTCGATCCGGTTGACGCGTTCGAGCGCAGCCACCTCGACATGCAGGACGCCCGGAGATGCCGCCACCAGGTCAACGCGCGACTGCGCCGGTCCGCGGCATTCGAGCCCGCCGCCGCAGACTGCCGTCGCGAGCCGCATGGCGGCGTCGTCCTCGTGGACGTCGTCCCGCCCCAGGACGAGCACCGTTAGCCCGGCTTCCGGTACCGCGCCGCCGTCGCGAAGCGTGTCCAGATCGCGAGCCGAGAGCCGCCGGCCCTTCGCCCACCGCTCGCCGGCGACCGAAAGGTCACGGGCGAGCACCGCCCCGACGAGCGACGTCGGGACCGCGCCGCCCGGAACGAGCCTGCGCGGCGTCACTCGATGCGGGCGAGGGCGGCCTCCAGCGCGCGCCGCGTCAGCACCTTCGCCAGCTGCGCGCGGTACTCGCGATCGGCGTGGATGTCGGAGCTCACCGTGATGCCGTCGACGGCGTGCTCCGCCGCGGCCGCGATCGCGGTTGCCGACGCGTCCCTACCCGCGAGCGCCGACTCGACCCGCGTCGCCCGATAGGCCACCGGACCGACGCCGGTGATCCCGACGCGAACGAGCGTCAACGGCGACCCCGGCGCGTCGCGCGCGACGACCGCGGCGACTCCGGTCAGAGCGTAGCCCGATGCCGGCTGCTCGAGCGATACATACGCCGATCCGGCATCTTCGCGTGGACCCGGCAACCGGATCTCCGTGAGGATCTCGTCGGGCGCGAGCGCGGTTTCGAACGCGTCCGTGAAGAACGTCGCGATCGGCAGCGTGCGCTCGCCGCGCTTCGACCGCACAACCAGCTCGGCGTCGAGCGCGAGGAGGCACGCCGGCAGGTCCGATGCGGGATCGGCGTGGGCGATCGCCCCACCGATCGTGCCGCGGTTGCGGACCTGGACGTCGCCGATTCCCGGCAGCGCGTCACGCAGAAGCCCGTGGCGCGCCGGCGAGTCGAGCAGCTCGGCATACGAGGTCAGCGCGCCAACGGCGATCCGGCCGTCCGGCATCGTCCGAACGCCGCGAAGCTCGCCGATTCGCCCGATGTCGAGCAGCCGCTCGGGCTGCGCCAGCCGCAGCTTCATGAGCGGCAGCAGGCTCTGCCCGCCGGCGATGACCTTGGTCGATCCCCCCGCGGCACCCAGGATCTCGACCGCCTCGTCGAGCGACGCCGCCCGGGTGTAGCCGAATGCCGCCGGGATCATGCCTGGCCTCCCTTCGCCGCCGCGCCGTTGGACGCGCCGTGGATCGCGCGCCACACGGTCTGCGGCGTGTACGGCATGTCGAGGTGCCTGATGCCCAGCGGACTCAACGCGTCGATGACGGCGTTGGCGACGGCCGCCGTGCTCGCGATCGCGCCTGCCTCGCCAACGCCCTTGACCCCGAGCGGGTTCACGTCGGTCGGCGTGACAGTCTCGTCGAGCTCGAGGTTCGGTAGCCACGACGCACGCGGGATGGCGTAGTCGAGCATCGAGCCCGACAGGAGCTGCCCGTCGTCGCCGTACACCGCGCCCTCCCAGAGCGCCTGGCCGACTCCCTGGACGATGCCGCCGTGAAGCTGCCCGTCGACGATCATCGGATTGATCTTCTTGCCGACGTCGTCGACGGCGACGTACTTCACGAGATCCACCTTGCCGGTCGCCTCGTCGACCTCGACGAGCGCGACGTGCGTCCCGAACGGCCATGTGCAGTTCGGCGTGTCGTGGTACGCGGTCTCGTCGAGGTACGGCTCCATTCCGTCCGGGAGGCTGAAGCCGAGGTCGAGCGCGAACGCGATCTCCTGGAGCGTCTTGACCTTGTCGGGCGAGCCCTTGACCCGGAAGTTCGCGCCATCGACCTCGATGTCGTCGACGTTCGCCTCGAGCATGTGGGCCGCGTATCGCTTGGCCTTGTCGCGAACCTTGGTCAGTGCCTTGATCGCGGCGGCGCCGCCGACCGATGCCGTTCGGCTGCCGTACGAGCCGTAGCCGAAGGGCGCGCCCTGCGTGTCCGAGTGCTGGACGATGATGTCGTCCATCGGGATGCCGAGCTCGTGCGAGACGATCTGCTTGTACGTCGTCTCGTGGCCCTGACCCTGCGGCTGCGTGCCCATCGTGATGATGACCTTGCCGGTGAGATGAACCCGGACGTTGGCGGATTCCCACATCGCGGCGCCCCAGCCCTCGCCGACGGCGCCGATCCACTTCGACGGCGCCACGCCGCACACCTCGATGTACGAGCTGATCCCGACACCCAGGAACTTGCCCCGCCGGCGCGCATCCTTCCGCGCGTCGTCGAGCTTGTAGTAGTCGACCATGGTCAGCGCGCGGTTGAGCGCCGGTTCGTAGTTGCCGGAATCGATGAAGATCTTCTCGCCGTTGACGGCCGTGCCGAGACCCGACGGGTTCTCGTACGGGAACGCATCGGGCGGCAGGAAATTCTTTCGCCGAACGGCGGCGGGATCCATGCCGATCTCGTCGGCGAACAGATCGACGGCACGCTCGACGACGTACGTCGCCTCGGGCCGGCCGGCGCCGCGGTACGCGTCCACGAACGTCGTGTTCGTGTAGACGCCGGTGACCTCCGCGTAGACGTTCGGGATCTTGTAGCAGCCCGCGAGGACGCGGCCGTACAGCGTCGTGGGGATGCCGGGTCCGATCGTCGACAGGCGGCCACCGAGGTTCGCGTACGTCTTGACACGGAGCCCCGTGATGTCGCCTTCGCGGGTGCCGGCGATCTCGAGGTAGGTGATGTGGTCGCGGCCGTGCGTCGTCGAGCCGTAGCTCTCGCGCCGTGACTCGACCCATTTCACGGGCCGGCCACCGATCGCCTTGCTGGCGAACATGACGAGCGCCATGTCGGCGTAGCAGAAGATCTTCGTCCCGAAGGCGCCGCCGACGTCGGGCGCGATGCAGCGGACCTTGTGCTCCGGAATGCCGGTCACGAAGGCCGTCAGCAGCAGGCGCATGATGTGCGGCGTCTGGCTCGACATCCAGACCGTGTATTCGTCGGTGCCCGGGTTGTACCAGCCGATGTCGCCGCGAACCTCCATGGGGTTCGGGATGAGGCGCTGGTTGACGATCCGCTGGCGGACGACGACCTCGGCCGAATCGACGGCCTTGTCCGTGCCGCCCTTGTCGCCGACGGTCCAGTTGAAGACCACGTTGTTCGGGGCGTTCTCGTGGAGCTGCGGCGCGCCGGGCTGGGTGGCCTTCTCCGCGTCGACCACCGTCGGGAGCGGCTCCCAGTGGACGTCGATCGCCTCGAGCGCGTCGAGCGCCTGCTCCGGCGTCTCGGCGACGACCGCGGCCACGCCCTCGCCGGTCCACTTCACGTCGTCGGTCGCGAGGACGCGCGGCATGTTGACGTTGTTCTGAATCGTCGAGCCGCCGGCGGGCCAGGCCATCGGCAGCGGGTTGTATGGGATGTCCGCGCCGGTGAAGACCGCGATCACGCCCGGCCGCGCCTTCGCGGCCGACGTGTCGATCGACGTGATGCGGGCGTGGGCGTACGGGCTTCGCAGGATCGCGATATGCGTCATCCCGGTGAGCTTGATGTCGTCGAGGAAGCGGCCCTTGCCCGTGATGAAGCGGGGGTCTTCCGTCCGCTTGACGGGAGCCCCGAGGACGTCGGCTGTCATCGTCCGCCTCCTACGCCGGTGTGCCGGTCGACGCGGCCGCGGACGTCGGCGCGGTCGCGCCGGTCCGCATCGTGGCCGCGGCCTCGCGGATCGCCGCGACGATGTTCTGGTAGCCGGTGCAGCGGCAGTAGTTGCCCTCGATTGCGTGCCGAATCTCGTCGTCCGACGGGTCCGTGTTGCGAGCAAGCAGATCTGTCGCAACCATGATCATCCCGGGGGTGCAGAAGCCGCACTGGAGTCCGTGCTTCGCCCAGAACGCGGCCTGAAGCGGGTGCAGCTCCTCGCCGTTCGCGAGTCCCTCGATCGTGGCGACAGTGCTGCCGTCGGCCTGGACCGCGAGCATCGTGCAGGACTTGATCGCCTTGCCGTCGACGACGACCGTGCACGCGCCGCACTGGCTCGTGTCGCACCCGACGTGGGTCCCGGTCAGATCGAGGTCCTCCCGGATGACCTGTACGAGCAAGCGTCTCGGCTCGACGTCCAGCTCCCGGCGTTGCCCGTTGACGGTGAGCGCGATGTGCTCGGCCACGGCCGGTTCCTCCCTTCGGCGCGGCCGCCGTGCGTCGGCGGCGACGGGGGCTCGGTGTGTGAGCCTGCTGAGAAGCGCGGCCCGGCGTCGGCGGAATTCGGCCGGCGGAGGGACCGTCAATGCTGGCACCGCACACTCGCGGAATCAAGGCTGATTCCGCACGGTGCGGCGGCGCGTGCCGCGCCGCGGCGCCGGCGCGCGCGGCGGCGCGTGGCGCGCGGCGCCGCCGCGCGCCACCCGCATTCACGCCGTGAGGCCGCGCTCCTGCCCTCGTGGACGACCGGCGCCGACGCGGGT
>DATFPL010000251.1:0-4480 GCA_035264845.1 Candidatus Limnocylindrales bacterium
GAGGCGTGCGTCGGGGATCGCGACGATTGCGACGATCCCCTCGGCACGATCGCCGAAGGCGAGCTTCGCGAACGCGGTCTCGGTCGTCGCGACGATGGGCACGCCGCGCGTCCGCAGCGACGAGAGGGCGGCACGCGCGTCCGCGGAGCGAACGAGCGGCTCGCAGACGAACGCCTCGTCGATCGGGGCGCCGGCATCGAGCGCCCGCCGGATCTCGCGTGCGCCGTCGACGATCGTCAGCGCGCGCCGGTCCCGCTCACCGCGGTCGCGCAGACGCGCCGCTGCTCGAATCCGCGGGTTCGACGGACTGGCGACGTGACGTTCGATGGACGGCACGCCGGCATCATCGCGGCATTCGATCGGGAGCACCCGGCCATCGTGCGAACGCGCCGAGGTCCAGCGACGCGCCGCTCGACGCGCGAAGCGCCATCGTGCCGCGCTCCACGTCGCGATGCGGCAGGCCGAGCGCGGCCTGAAGTTCGTCCGCCAGCCGGTCGCCGTCGAACCCGGGCGTGTGCGCGGTGAGCAGGATGAAGGCGCCTGGTGCGGCCACGGTCGCGACCGCATCGAGCAGCGGCGTCAGCCGCTCCTCGAGCCGCCACGCTCGGCGGCCCGCGCCGTGGCCGTAACTGGGCGGGTCGAGGACGATGCCGTCGTACCGCCGACCGCGACGCGCCTCGCGATCGACGAACGCGACGGCGTCGTCGACGAGCCAGCGGATCCGGCGATCCGCAAGACCGGACAACTCCGCGTTGCGACGCGCCCAGGCGATGGACGGCCTCGACGCGTCGACGTGCGCGACGGAGGCCCCGGCCGCCGCAGCAACGAGCGTCGATGCACCCGTGTAGGCAAACAGGTTGAGGACGGATGGCGCCGCGCCGTTCCGCGTTCGGATGAGGTTCGCGACGACGTCGCCGATCCACACGCGGTTGCCCTGCTGCTCCGGGAATGCGCCGACCTGCCCGGTGTCAGTCGTCCTCAGCTCGAGGACCAGGTCGCCGAGTCGGACCGCCCACGCGTTCGCGGTCGCCGGCTCCCAGCCGACGTAGCGGTGATAGGCGAGGTCCGCGCGCGACCACGCATCGGGGTCCAGCCGCGGCGCGACCGCGGACGGCGCCGGGCGATCGACGACGTGCGGCCCCCATCGCTCGAGGCGCCGCCCGTCGCCGGCATCGATGAGCTCGTACCCGGCGGAGTCCACGGGGTGATCATCGCCGACGGTGCGTCGGCGAACGAATCCAGGCTCGAGCGCAAGCGGGTGACGCCGCGCCGCCCGCCGCGGCGCGACAGCGCGGAAAAATGCAACGTCGGTTTCAGGTCGAGCGCCCGTCCTGACCGGCGAGCGCCGCCGAGTGATGTCGCCTAGTCGCCGATCACGTCGCCCGGATCAGCCGTCCAGGTCCTCTGTGGTCTTCCCGCTCGCCGGGTCGAGATCGTTGCCGACAGCTTCCTCGTCGCGCGCGATCTCGAAGACCCGACGCGACTTGTCCGTGATCACCTCGGCGGTCTCGTGGAACTCCGGTGACGAGAGCTTCTGGCCGCGCTTGGCCCGCTCCAGGTCGCGAATCTCCTTGACGGCCTCGAGCAGCGAGTCCGAATCGCTGCGGAGAGTTCGCTCCACCTGCGTCTCAGGCTCGTTGGTCGCCACGATCGCCCTGCCCCTTGCGTGCCTTGGTCTTCGCCTCGCGGCGGCGATCGGCCGACAGCGACCGCCCGACGTCGTCCGACTCCTTGAAGCGGCCCCGCTCGTCGCGGCGCACGTAGCGCTTGTCCGTTCCGGTGTCGATCAGCTCGCGGTCCGCCATGTTCGTGACCTCCCTTGCATCCGCGCATGGCACCATGCCGCGACCCAGAGCCGCACTTCCGACGGAGCCGTGAATCTCGCAGTCGTCTTGCGCGTGGCGTCGCGAACGACCGCGGAATCGCCGCGATCCGCGCTGCTACACTCGGCGACCGCGTTCGGCAAGCAGCCCTCGAACCCAAATGCCGGCGCGCACGTATCCCTCCCCGGAGGAGTGCGGGTTGACGGTCGAAGCGGTCGTCGTACGGGCCGACCACGAGATCGCTGCCGAGCGCAGCGGGTCGCGTGTCTGGCTTGCGTTGCGCGGCAACCCGACGTTCTGGATCGGGACCCTCATGGTCATCGCGATCGTCCTCCTCGCCGTGCTCGCGCCGGTCCTCGCGCCTCACGATCCCGACCAGCAGTTCCGGCGCGAGGGCCTCGACGCGCACGGCGACCCGGTCGGCCCGTCAGCGGCGTTTCCGCTTGGAACCGATCTCCTCGCTCGCGACGAGCTGAGCCGGCTCCTCTTCGGCGCGCGGACGTCGCTGACCGTCGGGATCGTCGCCAACGTGCTGGCGACGGTGATCGGCGTCACCGTCGGTGCCGTCGCTGCATTCGCGCGCAACCTCCGGATCCCGCTCAGCCGCCGCGCCGACGGGCCGTCGCTCAACGTGCCGATCGAGGCGATCCTCATGCGAGTCACCGATGCGATCCTGTCGTTCCCCGTGCTGCTGCTGGCGATCGCGCTCGTGAGCATCATCGGCGCGAGTCTGACGCTCGTCGTAGCCGTCATCGCGGGCGTCCTCTGGACGGGCGTCGCCCGGATCGTCTACAGCCGCATGGTCGTCCTGCGCGAGGCGGAATTCGTGGCCGCGGCGCGCGCGGTCGGCGTGTCGTCGCCACGGATCGTGACCCGTCACGTCCTGCCGCACCTGACGTCGATCATCGCGGTCTACGCGACGCTCGGGATCGCGTCGACGGTCCTGTTCGAGGCGACGCTCTCATTCCTCGGCGTCGGCGTGCCGCTGCCCGCCGCGACGTGGGGCCAGATGATCAGTCAGCACCTCGGCTACTACGACACGGACCCGCGACTCGTCGTGCTGCCGGGCCTCGCGATCATGGTCACGATCCTCGCCTTCAACCTGCTCGGAGACGCCCTCGCCGACGCCTTCGATCCTCATTCCTGGCGCTAGCAGCCGGCTGATTCACGGCCGGCCAGACGAGGAGATGATCCAGATGGTGTTACAAGCGAAACTGCGGCGTCCCCGCGGAGCCTTGCTGGTCGCGGCGGCGTTGCTCGCCTCGGCCTGCACGCCGGCCGCTCCATCGAACGCTCCATCGACGCCGACGACGGCATCGACGAGCCCGGCCGCGACGTCGGGTTCGAGCCCGAGCGCGAGCGCCGCAGCGGGCGGACCGCTCAGCGGCCCGCCACAGGCGAACGGCGGCACGCTGTCGATCGCGTTCAACAGCGACATCCAGTACTTCGATCCGGCCAAGGGCTACGACGTCGTCTCGTGGCCGGCTGAGCGACTCATCTACGAGCAGCTTCTCCAGTACGACACGGGGACGAAGCTCGTGCCGCTGCTGGCGGACGGCATGCCGCAGGTCACGAACGACGGCAAGACGTACACCTTCAAGCTTCACAGCGGCGTGAACTTCATCAATCCGGACGGCAGCGTCGCCGGCGCGATGACCTCGGCGGACGTCGTCGCCTCGATCAACCGTGTCCTCGACCCGAAGCTCAAGCCGTCCGCGTCGCCGGGCAGCGGCTTTTTCGGTGGCATCGTCGGGGCGGCGGACGTGCTCGCCGGCAAGGCGACGACCGCATCCGGGATCAAGGCCGTCGACCCCGCGACCGTCGCGTTCGACCTTGTCAAGGCCGACGCGACGTTCCTCAACGTGCTCGCCACGCCGTTCGCGTCGATCGTCCCGGCGGACGCACCGCACGACGCCGCGCAGATCGCCGCGAAGCCGGTTGGGACCGGGCCGTACTACCTGAAGTCGTACACGAAGGGCACGGCCGCGACGTTCGCCGCCAACAAGTCGTACTGGCAGCAGGGCCAGCCGTACGTCGACACGATCGACTTCCGCGTCGGCGTCGACGACAACGCCGCGATCCAGCAGATCCAGGCCGGTCAGCTCGATCTGCTCGGCGATCCGCTGCCGTCCGGGTCGTTCACCCAGATCACGACCGACCCGCAGTACAAGGACCAGCTCGTGACGCACGCGCTGGTCGACACCGACTACCTGTTCATGGACACGCAGCAGCCGGACGGCGGCCCGCTGTCGAAGCCCGCGGTCCGACAGGCGCTCAACTATGCGATCGACAAGGACAACATCCTGAAGCTCGTGCACGGCGCGGGTATCAAGGCCGATTGCATCTACCCGCCGGATCTTCCCGGCCACGACCCGAACTGCCACCCGTACACGTTCGACCAGGCCAAGGCGAAGCAGATGCTTGCCGATGCGGGCTATCCGAACGGTTTCGAGTCGCACCTCTTCACGGACACGACGGACCCGGATCCGCAGATCGCCCAGGCGCTCCAGCAGGACCTCGCCGCCGTGGGCGTGAAGGTCGACATCACGACCGAGGAGTTCGCGACGTTCCTCGACCGGATCGAGACGCCGCACAAGGCCCCGATGGGCTGGGTCGGCTGGTTCCAGGACTACCCGGACCCGCAGAACTGGTTGAGC
>DATFPL010000252.1:0-6893 GCA_035264845.1 Candidatus Limnocylindrales bacterium
CGGCGTCATCCGGCCGATCGAGTCGCGAGCCTCGCGCGCGGCCTTGACCTGGTACCCCTGCATCTGCTCCGCCATTTGCTCCGCCTGCGTCTTCGATCCGACCCACGCCTCGAGCCACGCCTCGACGCTCGGCGCGAGCTCGCTGAACGAGCGTCGGAAGCGCTCCTCCGAGCTGCGCTCGGTGAGCTCCTCCGGGTCCCACGAGACGACCCGGCCGGTGCCGGCCTCGACGCAGTCCCAGCCGGGATCCATCGAGACGACGGGCAGGAGGCCTTCCGGCCACGACCGGCCGCGCGGCATCTCGTCGTTGGTCCGCAGCTCGCGGTAACGCGCCACGAGGCGCGCGAGCGGAACGATCCCTTCGCCCGGGCCAAAGCCGCCGTCGGCGACCTCGACGTAGACGCGGCGGAGCCCGTCGGGGAGACGAACGCCGAGAGCCACCTCGGCGGCGTCGAGCGCGTCAGCCGTGGCCGGTGGCGGCAGGTCGCGCTGCGCCGGCGTGTTCATCGCCTGCTCGATGCCCAGCGCGCGAGCGAACCCCGGCCCGTCGACGCGGCCCTCCTGGTTCGCCGCGACGACGCGGCCGAGGTCCGCTGCAAGCGAGCGCCCCATCGTCATGAGCGAGCCGAGATCGAGGCCGCGGACGGTCGAGGAGAACTGGCTCGGGCGGACATCGGTCCGCCGTTCGGCGTCTGCAGCGCGTGCCCGGAGCCGCGCGATCAGGTCGTCCATCGGGTTTCTCCCTCGTCTTCGTCGTCCCTTCGCCGTCGGCATTCTACGAATCCGAAACGGGGCCCGAACTTGCGCCGAAAGTCCCATTCGGTCGTCTGCGCGATGATCCGCGTCGAATGCCGCTCCATCCATTCCCGCAGCTTGCCCGTCGCGCGTGGACGGATCTTCGCGGCACGTGGGCGTTCGCGTACGACGATGCGAACGCGGGGCTGCGCGATGAGTGGCAGGACCAGCCAGACTGCTTCGACCGCAGGATCGAGGTCCCGTTCCCACCGGAATCACGCGCATCGGGGATCGGCGACACGACGGAGCATCCCGTCGTCTGGTATCGCCGCACGTTCCGCCGCGGCGACGTCGCGGGACTCGGCCGCGACGCCCGCCTCCTGCTTCATTTCGGTGCCGTCGACTACGAGGCCCGCGTCTGGGTCAACGGCCAGTCGGTGGGCCGGCACGAGGGCGGCAACGCGTCGTTCGTCCTCGACATCACGACCGCGCTCGTGCCCGGCGACGAGCAGGCGATCGTCGTCCGCGCCGAGGACCGGCCGCGCGACCTGACCCAGCCGCGCGGCAAGCAGTTCTGGGAGCCCACCCCGCGACGGATCTGGTACCACCGCACGACCGGGATCTGGCAGCCGGTCTGGCTCGAGGGAGTCGCAGGCACATACATCGAGGAGGTCCGCTGGACGCCGGAACCCGCGCGCGGGCTCGTGCGCGTCGACGTCAGGCTGAACGAGGAGCCGCTTCGGCCGCTCCGCTGGCGCCTGCGGCTGTCGCTCGGCGACGACATCCTGGCGGACGACTCGTACCTGATCCAGCGCCGCGAGGCGACCCGCGAGGTGGGCCTCGAACCGGTCGTCCTCAACATCGGCCGGCGGAAGCTCCTCTGGTCGCCGCGCCACCCGAACATCGTCCACGCGCACCTCGTCCTCGAGGACGCCGACGGGACGGTGCTCGACGAGGTCGACAGCTATGTCGGGCTGCGGTCCGTCGAGGCGACCGACGGGCTGTTCCTCCTCAACGGCATGCCGTCGTACCTGCGCCTGGTCCTCGACCAGGGCTACTGGCCGGACACGCTGCTGGCCGCGCCGAGCGACGAGGCGCTCAGGGCAGAGGTCGAGGCGATCAAGGCGCTTGGCTTCAACGGCGTCCGGATCCACCAGAAGGTCGAGGACCCCAGGTTCCTCTACTGGTGCGACCGATTGGGGCTGTTCGTCTGGTCGGAGATGGCGGCCGCGTACGCATTCTCGACGACCGCCGTCGAGCGGTTCACGCGGGAGTGGCTCGAGGTCGTGCGACGCGATTACAGCCACCCGTCGGTCGTGACCTGGGTGCCGTTCAACGAGAGCTGGGGCCTGCCGAACCTTCCGGGCGACGACGCGCAACGATCGTTCGTGCGCGCGATCTACAACCTGACGAAGGCGCTCGACCCGACCCGGCCGGTCATCGGCAACGACGGCTGGGAGCACTTCGTCGGGGACATCTTCGGCATCCACGACTACGCGCTCGACGCATCCGCCCTTCGCGAGCGGTACGGGACGCCTGAGGCGATCGAGCGGACGCTGGGCTCGCGTGCGCAGCACCACCGGGTCATCCTCGAGGCACAGCGCGCGCAACAGCCGATCGTGCTGTCCGAATTCGGCGGGCTGAGCTTCACCCCACAGCAGGGAACGCCGTGGTTCGGGTACGGCTCGGTGCCCGACCGCGACACGCTGCTCGCGCGCTACACGGAGCTCGTCGACGCAATTCTCGACAGCCCGTCGATCGCCGGCTTCTGCTACACGCAGTTGACCGACACCGAGCAGGAATCGAACGGCCTTCTCTACGCCGACCGCTCGCCCAAGCTCGACCCGGCGGCCGTCGCGAGGGTCACGTCCCGTCCGTCGACGGCGATCCCGGGCGACATCGTCGCCGCCGCCCAGGAGGCCGGCATCGTGACGTCGTTCGGACAGGGGAGCGGCTAGCGCGTACCGACCGCGCCGGTCGACGCACCGGGGCAACGCTTGTTGTTCGCCGCAAGGTGCACGAAACACGCCTCCGAATGGATGCCACCTGCGCGTCGTGTAGCGCGACGTTCAATCGGGCCTCACGCAGCACCGACACCCCGGAGGCCCATCCCGATGCCGATCACCGCGCCCATCAACGACTGGGGCGACGCAATCATGCTGTCAGTGACGAATGCACTGAACAGCTTCCTCGCCGCGATCCCCTCGATCATCGGCGCCCTCGTCATCCTCGCCATCGGCTGGTTCCTCTCGGGGATCCTCGCCCGTCTCGTCACCGCCGCGCTGTCGCGAGCGGGCGCCGACCGCGTTTTTGCCCAGCACGGCAATGGCGTCTATCCCGAACAGGCGATGCAGTACCCGCCGAGTCGGATCGCCGGCGAGGTCGTTCGGTGGCTGGTCCGGATCGTCTTCCTCATCGCCGCCGCGAACGTCCTGAACCTCCCGCAGGTCAGCACGCTCCTCAACCAGATCCTGCTCTGGATTCCAAACCTCATCGTCGCCGCGATCATCCTGCTGCTCGCCCCGGTCCTCGCCCGCTTCGTCCGCGGCGCGATCGAGGTCGGCGCCGGCCAGATGGGCTTCACGAACGCGCCGCTCCTGGGCCGCATCGCGCAGTACGCGATCATCGCGTTCGCCGTCGTGATCGCGATCAACCAGGTCGGCATCGCCGCGAATCTCGTCAACACCCTGTTCGTCGGACTCGTCGCCGCGATCGCGCTGGCGGTCGGCCTCGCGTTCGGGCTCGGTGGTCGCGACGTCGCGGCGGAGATGACGCGCAGCTGGTACGCGTCGTCGCGGGCGACGGCCGACCGCGTCCGCGAGCGCGCCGCCCAGCAGGGAGCGAGTGCGCAGGCGGCCCGGCCACAAGCCGCTCCGACGGCCATGGCGCCGCGCCGCGAGGCCCGGACGACCAGCGCTGCCACGTTCCGCGCGAACGACACGAGCGTCGACCGCTAACCGGCGCCACTTCACGGGCTCGGGGGCGCGTCCACGCGTGCGCCGGGCGACGGAACTCGCACGGGAGAACGACTCATGGACATGCTTCAGAACATCATCGGCGGCGGCAAACAACACGAAGAGCTCAACGACTTCGTGAACCGCTATCAGACGGGCCAGCCGTGGGAGGGCATCTCCGACCAGGAGGCGACCGACCGCTACGGCCAGATCGCGACCCAGCTGCCGCCGCAGCAGTACCGGGAGTCCGCCGAGCAGGCGTTCGCCCGGCTGTCGCCGGACCAGCGGGCGCAGTTCGCGCAGCTCCTCCAGAGCCAGGCGCAGCAGCACTCGTTCAACGTGCCGGGGCTGAACCAGGCGGGCTTCGGCCAGCAGGCGCAGCAGGACCCGTCGGTCCTCGCGGGCGTCGCGACGCAGATGCACGAACAGCAGCCGAACATGCTGCAGCAGCTCCTCGGCAGCGGCGGCGCGCTGTCGAATCCACTCGCCAAGGCGGCCCTCGCGGGCATCACCGCGATGGCTGCACAGAAACTCCTCGGCGGTCGCAGGTAGCGGCACGACGAGCAACCGGGGGGCTCGGCACGACCGGCCCGCAAAGGAGACGACCATGCAGAACTACGACCAGATCCAGCCGGGCTGGGACGCCATCGACCGATCCGGCGACAAGATCGGCTCGATCGAGGAGGTGGGCTCCAACTACTTCCTCGTGACCAAGGGCCTGATCTTCGTGAAGGACGTCTACGTGCCGTTCCAGGCGATCGACAGCACCGACCCGAACGAGCAGCTCGTCCAGCTGAACGTCGGCAAGGGCGAGATCGACTCGCAGGGCTGGGACGAGCCGCCGACTGACGGCCAGATGGCGGGCTCGACGTCGGGCTCGTCCTCGATGGGCTCCGCGTCGAACGAGTATTCCGGTTCGACGTCGGCGTCCGGCGGCGGGTACGAGTCGTACTCCGACCAGTCGCAGGCGAGCGGCGACACCTTCCGCGTCCCCGTCCGCGAGGAGCGGCTCCAGGCCGAGCGCCGCCAGGAGCAGGCGGGCGAGGTCACCGTTGGCAAGAACGTCGTCGAGGAGCAGAAGGATCTCGACGTCCCGGTCACGCGGGACGAGGTCCAGGTCCGGCGCGTCGCCATGGATCGCGCGGCGGACGGAGACGCCAACGCGTTCTCCGATGGCGACACGATCCGCGTCCCGGTGACGGCGGAGAAGCTCGACGTCGGCAAGGAAACGCGCGTCGTCGAGGAGATCGAGGTGTCCAAGCGCCCGGTCACCGAGACGCAGCGGGTGTCTGACACGGTTCGCCGCGAGCAGGTCGACGTCAACGAGAGCGGCGACGTCCTGACGGGCGCCGGCAGCCGCAGCGTCGGCGCGGGCGACGAGTGGCAGGAAGGCACGACGCGCTCAGGCGCGGAGCGCACCACGGAGGACGACCTCCGCTAGGCGTCGTCTCGGCAATTCGACGAAGGGCGGCGGACGCGACGGCGTTCGCCGCTTCTTCATGTCCGCTGGACGCCGTTTGCGATCGGGTCAGCGGCCGTCCTCGACGGCGAGCACGGGGAGCGCGAACCCGACCTCGGTGCCGCGTTCGGGTCGGGGTCGCGCCCACACCCGGCCGCCCATCGCCTCCACCAGCTGACGTGTCACGAACAGTCCGATCCCCGCGCCCGATGCCTTGCGCGAGACGAGGGGCGAACGGTAGAAGAGCTCGAACACGCGCTCCTCGTCGTCGGCACTGATCCCGATGCCCTCGTCGAGGACGGTCACGACGACGTCGCCCTCGACCGATGCGACGTGGACCTCGATCGGGTCGCCGACGTCGGAATACTTGGCCGCGTTCGTCAGCAGGTTCCGGACGATCTGCTCGACGTACGTCTCCTCGCCAAGCACGAGCGGCAGGCCGCGCTCCATCTCGAGCGCGAACCGGCGCGTCGGCCACCGAGCCGCCTCCGCGTCGACGGCTCGCCGGAGGACGTGGCCGATGACGAGCGGCTCGGACGCGCTCTCGACTCGGCCGCGCTCCGCGCGCGACAGGACGAGCAGGTCCTCGACCAGGCGGTAGAGCCGGTCCGCCTCCGCCTCGACGTCCTCGATCGCCTGCACCTCCACCTCCGGCGCGAGGTCGCCGTGGCGCTGCCGGAGCATCTTCGACAGGCCGTAGATCGTCGTGATCGGCGTTCGCAGCTCGTGGCTGATGACGCCGATGAACGCGTCGCGGAGGGCGTTTGCCTGGCGCTCCGCGACGAACCGGCTCGCCAGCTCCACGGGGCCCGCGAGGGCCCGGGCGATCGTCATGATCAGCTCGACGTCCTCGGGACGGAACGCGTCGGGCTGCGTCGAATCGACCTCGAGGAGGCCGATGCCCTGCCCGCGCCGAACCAGTGGCACGGCGAGCCACGAACGCAGCGCGGCGGCGGCGCCCGGGCCGCTCGCCTTCGCGCCCGCCGCCCGGATGTCACCGATCAGCACGGGCTCGAGGGTCGTCACGACCGACCAGCTTCGTCCGTCGCCGCGGCGCAGCCGCTGCCCGACGGCTTCGCTCGCGAACGGTCCGACGGCGGCACGTATGACGAGGTCGTCGCCCTCGACCAGCGCAATGGAACCGCCGGTCAGCGCGACGACGGTCGCAAGCCGGTCGAGCGTCTCGGCGAGGATATGGTCGAGCTCCCGCTCGCCCGCGGCTGCGGTCGCGATGTCGAGCACGAGCTGCGCCGTGGCGGCCGACCGGAGGCTCTCGGAGGCCGGCCCCTCCAGCGACGAATCGTCGACCACGGCCATCCGAGCCATCGTATCAGTCGGTCCTCCGCTGGCCGACCGGGGGATGTGGCGCTACGATCGGGTCGGATCGGGGAGGCGTGCGGTCGTCGTGACGGCACGGCCGGTCCGTTCGCAAGCGGGCTGCAACGCGACGAAAGCCGCCGGGGCGCGCGTCGTGGCCTGTCGATCGGCGAGCGTGTGACGCGCCCGGAAGGCGGGAGTGCGTCCGTACGGAGGTCCGATGTCCGACTTCCCGACGACCCGCGGCATGCTCGGCGACGCGTCGCGCGGCCCGGGCGGTCACCCTGCGCCGGATGATGCGCCCGGGACGCTCCTGTCGCGACTCGTGGACCGCATCGACAGGCTCGCCGAACGCGTCGCCGGTTTCGCCGTCGTCGGCGAGGCGCCTCGCCGTCGAGTCGCCCAGCTGCGCGAGCACATCGCGCGGC
>DATFPL010000253.1:0-5639 GCA_035264845.1 Candidatus Limnocylindrales bacterium
CCGTCGGTCGAGATCTCCTGGAGCTCGAACCGCTCCATCGTAATGGCGTCGAACGGGCATCGCTTGACGCACAAGGCGCAGCGGATGCAGCGCTCCTCATCGAGGATCATCGCCGCGCCCTGGTTCCAGCCATAGGCCTCCTCGATCTCCGGCAGGAGGCCCTCGGTCTTCAGCTGGTTGACGTCGACCATGTGGATGACGCCCTCCGGGCAGACATCCGCGCACGCGCCGCACAGGACACAGCGGAACGGGTCGAACCAGATGTTGTAGTTGCACATCAGGCAGCGGGTCGACTCCGCGACCGCCGCCGTCGCGTCGTAGCCGAGCTCGACCGGGGTCGTGAAGTTGACCTCCGGCTGGGTCGACGGCATCCGCGCCGGCAGCGGCGCCATCGGGATGTGCTGGCGCGGCAGCACGTCGTACATCTCCGGCATGTCGTGGCGCCACGAGCTCGTGATCTTCACGTTCGCGGCCACGGTCACGTCCGTCCGACCGGAGAGGTAGCGGTCGACGGCGTACGCGCACTTCTTGCCGTGGCCGGCGGCCTCGATGAGCGTGGTCGGTCCCGTCACGAAGTCGCCGCAGGCGAACACGCCACGGACGTTGGTCGCATATGTCGCGGGGTCGACCTTGACCCGGCCGCGGTTGATCTCGAACGCGGCTTCGACCGGGAGGAACGTCAGGTCCGCCGCCTGCGACACCGCGGGGATGACGGTGTCGGCCTTGATGACGAACTCGGAGCCCTCGATCGGGACCGGCGAGCGGCGCCCGGACGCATCGGGCTCCCCGAGCCGGTTGCGGATGAACCTGACGCCCGTGACGTGCCCGTTCTCGCCAAGCACCTCCACCGGGCTGGCGAGGAACTCCATGCGGACGCCCTCGCGCTCCGTCTCCCCGAGCTCCTCCTCGTCGACGACGAGCTCGGAACGGGTTCGGCGGTAGACGATCGCGACGTTGTCGGCCCCGTGACGGAGCGACGTGCGCGAGCAGTCCATCGCGGTGTAGCCGCCACCGATGACGACGACGTCGCGACCGACGGTGAGCGGCTGGCCGAGGTTCGCCTTCTTCATGAAGTCGACGCCGTACTGGACGCCCTCGAGGTCCGAGCCCGGAACATCGAGCACCACGGCGTTCATCGCGCCGGCGGTGATGGCGACGGCGTCGAAGTCGCGCTGGAGCTGGTCGAACGTGACGTCGACGCCGACGACGGTGTTGTAGACGAACCGGACGCCGAGGCGCTCGACGAGGCGGACGTCCATCTCGATCGCCTCGCGCGGGAGGCGGAACGCGGGAACGCCGATGAGCATCGTGCCGCCGGCGAACGGGAGGCTGTCGAACACCGTGACGCCGTAGCCCTTCATCGCCAGCTCGCGGGCGACCGCGATTCCGGCGGGGCCCGCGCCGACCACCGCGACGCGCTCGGCGCGCGGCTCGATGTGCGGCATCACGTCGGGAATTCCGGACGCCTCGTGCCACTCGACGAGGAACCGCTTCATCGCGCGGATCGCGAGCGGGCGATCGATATCGCCGCGGCGGCACGCGCGCTCGCACGGCGCTGAGCACACGTACGAGCACATCGCGGCGACCGGATTCGGCTCGCGCGACAGGATGTACCCCTCTTCGAACCGGCCCTCGGCCGCGAGGTTCAGGTAGCCGCGGCAGTTCGTTCCGACGGGACACGCTTCCTGGCACTCGATGTTGCACTGAAGCCAGGATGCGTCGACGGGCTGAACGAGGAATTCCTGGTTCGGGTCGAGGACCAAGAAGGTCGTGCCTCTCTGCTGGCGCAGCGGGTCGGGCGACAAAAAGGGGGGAGCGGCGAGAGCGCCGACGGACCGAATCTACCATCAGCCTCGCGACACCTGCATGGACGCAACCGGTGCGGGGAAGACGTGCACAAAAGCCGTTGACGCTCGGTCCGCTCGCAGCTACGCTCACGTGTGGAGATTCGGTTGTGGTGCGACAGCCGATCTGCCAACGGAGGCTGCGAGCCCATTGTCCGCGAGTGAGGTCGCCTTCCTGGCGCTTGGGGTCGTCCTCGGCGTCGGCGGAGGTTCCGCTCTCTTCGTTGCGGCACGCACGAAACTCACTCCCGCACGGCAGGTGAAGGTCACGGTCGTCCCGAACGCGATCCCGCGGCGCCGGTCCACGACGCTGTCCGAGGATGCCTTCACGACCCTTGTCGAACCGGCGCGCGGAGGACCCGCAGATCGCGCGGCGCTGGGCACCGACGACGCGGCGGAGACGCCGGGGACTCGAACGATCGTTCGCTCTGGGCCGCTGCCGCCGGCCGGCGCAGGCGATCCGATGTCGAGCCGCCCCGCGCGGCGTCGCCCGCTCGCCCGGCGGATCGCTGCCGCGGCGGAACGATCGCGAGTCGAAGCGGCCGCCAAGCCATTCGCACTTCACGCGTCCGTGATCGCGTCGGACTGGGGAACGCTGGTCCAGGCGCGTCGCCCGGCGGTCGGGATCGCGATCGAGCCGGAGGCCGACTGGACGCTCGTTGCGCTCCGCGCCGCCGCGGCGCGAAGTGCAGAGCGGGCGATGGATGGCGGCGGCATCCCGGCCGACGTCGGCCCGGGGCGCGAGCGCGGCCCGATCGCGTCGCTCCGCGCGACGTCCGCGGCGTTCCGCGACCCGCGCGGCGCGGACGTCCGGCGCGGACTCGCGCGATCGAGCGACACCGCCTCGTCGGACGGCACGGACACGCTCGTCGCGACCGCGCCCGGGCGCGGCGGCTCGGCCGGTCGCCCGAGCGCGCGCCGTCCCGCGTCGCCCCCGCCGCCGGCCGACCCGCCCGCGCCCCGCCGCGACGACCCGTGCAGTCCACTTCGCAGGATCGCGGACGAGCGATGTGCCGTGGCGACGGCGGCGCGGGCGAGGGCAGCGACGGCCGTCGATTCGCTCGAGGCCGCACAGCACGCATACGACCAGCACATTGCCGCAGCGGAACGCGCCGCAGCCGACGCCGACCAGCGCTCGATGCGCGGCGCGAAGGAAGCCGCGCAGCAGACGTTCCGCACTGCCCGCGCCGCGGCCCGGTCGAAGGACGCCGTCGAGGCGGCGGCGCGTGACTGGCTGACCGAGATCAACCGGATCAACCAGTCCGCGCGCGACGGATCCGTACAGCTGGAACGCGAGCGGCAGACGGCTGCATCGCTCGTCGCGACCATCGAACGCCTCACGGTGGACGCGGAGACGGCGCGGATCGCGGCGGACGCCGCGGATGTCGGGTGCGCGGCCGCCCGGCGGAGCGTCGCCGACTGCGAGCGCGCGGAGGATGTCCGCGCGCGCGAGGCGCGAGCCACGGACGCGGACGCGGCGCCGCCGGTAGAGGTCGCCGCGGCCGATGCTGCCGACGTCGACGTCCCGGAACCGCCTGCGACGGCGCGATTCGGTGCGCCCGACGCACCCCCCGACGACAATTCGGAGCTCGAGCTCGCGATGCGGTCAAAGGGCCGCGAGCCCGCCATCATCCGGCTGCTCCGCGGCGATCGATCGACGCTGGAGCGCCTCGTGGCGCAGCTCGCCGGCGACGATCCCGCAGCGCGGCGCCAGTGGCAGCTGACGATCGCCGGGATGGTCGATGCGATCGTCGGGCGCGCGATCGAGGCGTCCATTCTCACGTTCCCGGACGATCACCCGTTCTGGGGTGGCTACACGCTGCCGCAGCAGCGGGACATCGCGGCGGCACTCTCGTCGCTCGGCTTCCGCTTCGACGGGCTGGGCGGCTGGACAGACGAGCGGGTCCCGTCGCAGCGCGACCTGTCGCTCGCCGTGGGCTACGCCGGGATCGACCCGATGCGGACCCGCCGCTGGCCGAGCGAGGCGGAGACCGCGGAGCTGTACCAGGGGGTTGTCGTCGCGGCGGACGAGTACCTCGCGGGCGCCGCGGGCGGGCTGACGCTCGGCGAGCTGCTCAGCGCGCTG
Source organism: Candidatus Limnocylindrales bacterium (assembly GCA_035264845.1). Classification (GTDB taxonomy): domain Bacteria; phylum Chloroflexota; class Limnocylindria; order Limnocylindrales; family CSP1-4; genus JACDAV01. Next base: position 3,931 of record DATFPL010000253.1, read on the forward strand.
GGTCGCCGCGCCGACGCGCTGACCGAGCTGTGGAACGAGTGGGGGCGCCTCCGGCCGCTCCTGCTCGCGACGGACTGATGTACCGCCCGCGACGCCGACAGCGCCCGTGGCCGAGCCGCGAGGTCAGCGACCAGCTTCGGACGCGACCTCTGCGGACACGTCGGCCGCCTCGACTTCGGCCGGTCCCCGCGCCTCGTCGTCGTCGTCGTCGATGACGATCACCCGCAACGCCTCTCCGGCCTCGACACCGATGGCCTCGCCTTCCTCGCGGGCCCATTCGCGGATCCGCGTCTCGAGCCGCTCAGGTTCGCGGATCTGGCTCGCGTGCGCGCGGAGCGCATCGATCTTGCGGCGGATCGTGGCCGTGACGTCGACGCGCGCCGTCGGCGAGTTCGACCAGAAGAGGTAGAGCCGCCGCACACGGTGCGCGGCGAGACCCTGCCGCGCAAGCCACGGGAACGCCATCGGGTTCCGGGCGGCCGGGTAGCTCGCGTCGATGGCGGCCATTCCGGCGGCGCGGTGATCGGTGTGGTTCACGCCGCCGTCGCCGTGGAAGAGCGTCTCCGGATCGGTGGCGAGTACGGCGTCCGGACGGAAGATCCTGATCTCGCGAACGAGCAGCTCGCGCAGCGCGAGGTCGTTCGCCAGCGCGCCGTCGGGCTGGTGGAGGAACGAGACGCCCTCGTATCCGACGACGGCGGCGGCGGCGCGCTGCTCCTTCTCTCGCAACGCCGCGAGCTCGAGTGGATCGGTGTCGGGGTCCTCGCCGCCCTGGTCGCCGCTCGTGCAGCAGACGAGCCAGCCGACGGAGCCCTCATCGATCCACTTCGAAGCCGTCGCCGCAGGTCCGAAGTCCGCGTCGTCAGGGTGGGCGGCGATCAACATGAAGCGCGGCGGCCGCCAGGTGTGCGCTTCGGCGGCCGCGCCGGGCGCGCCGGGATCGGCGGTCATCGCGGTCGCCGGACCGACGTTGCGCCGGTTGGGCAGGGCTCCTTCGCCACGTCTGGGCTCCCCATACAATGCGGCAGAGGCTTCGCTCGTTTCCCCCCACGAGCGAAGCCTCGCTCGGTGTCCCGCAGGTCGCGAGCGATCGCGATTCGTCAGTGCGAAGCGGCGGCGCGCTCCTCTTCCAGCGCCGCGAGGACCTCGGCCGCGTGGCCTTCCGGCTTGACCTTCGGCCAGACTCGCGCGATGCGGCCCGACGGGTCGACGAGGAACGTGGTGCGCGCCGTTCCCCAGTACGTCTTGCCGTAGTTCTGCTTCTCGACCCACGAGCCGTACGCCTCGGCGACCTTGTGGTCCTCGTCGGCGAGCAACGTGAAGGGGAGGTTGAACTTCTCGCGGAACGCCCGCTTGCTCGCACCGTTCTGCGGACTGACGCCCCAGACATCCGCACCACGATCGCGAATCGTCTCGTTGGTATCGCGGAACTCGCAGGCCTCGACGGTGCAGCCCGGCGTGTCGTCCCTGGGGTAGAAGTAGAGGATCGTCCAGCGGCCTCGCTGGTCGGACAGCCGATGGACCGCGCCGGTCTCGTCGCGGAGTGCGACCTCCGGCGCCGGGTCGCCCTGCGCTGGCATGCTCATGGCGAGAGCCTAGCAGGCGATTCGACGATCAGCAGGAGGCCGCTCCGCGCTTCGATGACGGCCGTCGGTGCCACCCGGACGTTCGACAGTCCGCGCGCCGGACCGGCCTCGAGCGCCTCGTTT
>DATFPL010000254.1:0-4795 GCA_035264845.1 Candidatus Limnocylindrales bacterium
GCATCTCCACGGGATGCCGATGCACGTCGTGGCTCGGAACCGCTTCCCTGCCCGGTTTCGGCTGAACGGTTCGGTTGCCCGACGTCCCTGCCACCGGCCGAGTGGCCCGCGGGAGTCCCGGATAGACAGGCCGAACGGCACCTTCATCGGCGGCGCTCCAACCGTACGTTGCTGTCAGACAGACGGCGCAGACAGCGTCGCGGAGTCAACAGAGGTGCTGTGATGGATGCGCTTACGAAGGGCCAGCAGCGACTGGTGGCGATCCTGCGGGTCGCGGTCGGGACGATCTTCCTGTCCGCGGGGATCGAGAAGTTCTTCCTGACCGACGGCGGCTTCTCCGCCGCAGGCTTCCTGAAGTTCGGCACGAACGGCTCGCCGATCCTCGCGACGCCGATCGAGAAGGTCGTCTACAACCCGACCCACGGCTTCTGGGTCTCGCTCGCCGGCAATGCCGACCTGATGGCGATCGTCAACACACTCGTCGTCTTCGGCCAGCTGGCGATCGGGATCGCGCTGATCCTCGGCATCGCGACCCGGTTCGCGAGCACGATGGGCACGCTGATGATGCTGTTCTTCTTCCTCGCCGCGTGGGACTTCGAGTTCGGGCTCGTCAACCAGCACCTCACCTACGCGCTCGTCACGGCGACGCTCGGCTACCTCGGCGCCGGCCGGGTGTGGGGCCTCGACGGAGTCATCGAGAAGATGCAGGTCGTGCGCCAGACGCCCCAGCTGCGGTGGGTCCTCGGCTAGGGTCGACACAGGGCGGGTCGAGGACGATCCGCACTGGCAGCACCGAACGGCGGCGGGTCTCCGGACCCGCCGCCGTTTTCGTCGTTTCGGTCGCTACGTCAGCGCGCGACGTCGGCGTGGCGGCCGCCGCCACACGCGACGCTGCGGTTTCGGCGCCTCGCTGACCCCGGGTACGCGGAGAAGCACGATCGACACTGCCAGGGCCGCACCCAGCGCGCCCGCGACAACCGGCTGATGTATGAACGCGACGAGCCGCCCAACGCCGTGGACGCTGACCCAGGCCTTGCCGGCAATGTCGATCGCTTTCGGCCTCCACGGATCGGGCGCATTGTTGTTGTCGCCCGTGACGAGGAACCCGCTGCCCTCATCTGCGCCGGTGAGCCGATGGACGATCACGTGGCCCTCGCCGATCTCGCCGTCCGGGACGCGGTACGCCACAACGTCCCCCACGTCATACAGCGGGGCGGCCTGGACGACGACGAGGTCCCCGTTCTCGTACGTCGGCAGCATCGAGCTGCCCCTGACAACGATGTACAACGCGGGACCGCCGATGGCCTGCGGGCGAAGGACGACGATCCAGACGGCGAGGAAGGCGGCGAACGCGACGATCCCCGCGACGCGGCGAGCCCGTGGTGTCATGGAACGACGACGTACGTGACGACGAGCTGCGGCGCCTGCGCGATCGTGCCCAGGTCCTTGGCCGAGAACGTCTCGCTTCTCGTCGTGGCCGAGCCCTCGGCGTCGTCGCGGATCATCCACCCGAGGTTCGTCGATCCGCCGGCGACGAACGCCGCGACATCAGTCGTCACCGTCGCGCCGGTGATGTAGGCGCCGGCGGCCTGATTCACACAGCCGACGGGCGTGCCGACGGTGACGGAGCCGGTCCGTGAGGCAGTCGGCGGGTTGTTGATTGCCGCACCGAACGGCTCGTTGTTCCAGGTGATTGCGGCCTCCGTCCAGGCGACGGTCGCGGGAAACAGGTCGAGCGTTCGGCAGACCGCGGGCACGGCGGTGACGTAGAGCCTGAGTGTCGCGAGCCGGACGATCGCCGACGACGCGATGGCGGGGCTGCACACCGCAAGGTCAAACCGCACGTAGATCCGCTGGTTCGCGGCGGCGGCAGAGGAGACGACGTACGTCGTCGTTGCGCCGAAATTCGTCGTCGGGTTCGCCTGTCGCACGTTCGCGTCCGAAACGGCGGTAGTTCCGGCCGGCGTCGCGGTAATCGTGCACGTCCGGTACGGCGTCAACCGCTGCGACGTGAGGCTCAGGGCGGCGGCCGAGCCCGCGCGAACGGACACGCCAACGAGAAGCGCGACGGCGATCATGAGCGCGCCGCTCGTCTTCACGGACCGAGGACGACGATGTCCGTGGTCTCCGCGGCGGTCACCGCAGGCGCCGCGCCCAACGGCACCGTTACCGAGCCGCCGCCGGCGGGGACCGCGACTGACCCGCTCCCAAACGTGCTGCCGTTGTTCACGGTTGCCTGAAGCGTCGCGCCTCCGCACGCGGCGGGAAGCCCACCCACGGTCACGCTCACAACCGTGCCGGCCGAGAGGTTCTGGAGAACCGTCAGCCCGACGGCCGTGCAGCGCGGGGTCGCGACCGTCGCCGCGCCGACGGTGCCCGACGAGACGGAAAGCGACGCGGCCGCGGCGAGGATCCCGGTCGCGAGCGCGAGCGGGACAAGATGGAGCGACGCGGCGAGGAGTTTGATCGGGGCTCCGACGCGCCGGCGGACGAGACCGCCGGCGCGCATGAGGCGATTACCCGCTGATCACGACGCTGATGCCGGTCACCGACGCGCCACCGATCGCCGGAGCAAACGTCGCAGCAAAGCTCGTCCCGACGCCCGGCGTGGTGCCCGTGGCCTCGCCGAGCGATGCGTTCGCCGCACCGGAGAGCGTGATCTTGTACGGCTTGCTGTAGCAGGTCGCCGCGAGACCCGTGACAGTCACCGTCCCGACGGTGTAGCCCGGGGCGGCAGCGGAATACGTGGACGTGTAGGCCGCATTGAGCGTCGCGCCCTGGCACGCGGCGACGACGGCGGTTCCGGCTCCGAGGCTGTCGGATGTCAGGTTCAAGCTCGCGGCGAGCCCGAAGACAGCGCCGAACGTGATCATCCCGGCGATGATCGCGGCGAGGACGCGTTTCATGACGGCGCTCCCTTATGTTGGGTTGAGGACGTGGGGCTCCTCTTTGGTCCCCGTCGGGGTCGGTACGTATGCCCATGGAACCCCGGTGAAGCCCATAGCGGATACGGGACCGCGGGGCTACGCGCCCCGGTACCTTCGTTCGCGACGCAACGCCGGAGTGCGTGCTGGGGTGGTTTGGCACGGTCGCTCGCGCTTCGGTCGGTCCGACCGCGGCTACTTCGTGTACGCGCCCCCCGGATCGAGCTCGGCGCGGATGAGCCGCAGCTCCACCGCCGTCGGGGCGACCGTCATCCCCAGCGGGTCCGCGACCCGCGGCTCCCACCCCATCGTCGACCGGACCTCCTCGACGGTGGCTCCCGGATGGAGCGACTCGAGCCCCATCTCGCCCGAGTCGTCGAACCGGTAGATCCCCAGGTCCGTGACGACGACGGACGGGCCACGGCCCAGCCAGCCCTGTTCGGCGCGCGTGGCGCCCGCGACATCCCCGCCCGGGTTCCCCGGCGACGTCCGGAAGTCGATCCGCTCGACGAAGCTCCGCTTCGACTGCCGCATGATCACGAACACTTCGCGGGCGTTGATCGCGATCTCGCACGCCCCGCCTGAGCCTGGCAGCCGCGTCGCTGGCGCGCCGTACTCCCCGATCACGGTCGTGTTGATGTTGCCGAACCGGTCGATCTGCGCTGCGCCCAGGAACCCGACGTCGACGAGCCCACCCTGGAGATAGAAGGCGAACAGCTCGAACATGCTGGTCACCGCCGTGGCGCCCGTGACGATCGTCGGGTCGCCGATGCTCAACGGGAGCCGAGCAGGCCGGGCACCGAAGACGCCGGCCTCGTAGACCAGCTCGAGGTCAGGGGCCACGGTCCTCTTGGCGAGATTCACGGCGATGTTCGGCAGGCCGACCCCGACGAAACAGACGTGCTGCCCCGCGAGCTCGCGCGCCGCGGCCACGATCATCATCTCCGACTTCGTGAACGTGCCCGCGTCGACGCTCATCGGTAGTCGCCGTAGTCGACGACGCCTGACGGTGCCCTGCCCGGCCGCAGCGTCGCGACCCGCTTTTCGCCCAGCTTCTCGACGTACGCGGCCCGCCCGGCGAGGTCGTGGACCCACTCGCGCAGCCACGCCTGCGTCGCGTCCTCGTCGCGGGAGATCGGGTCCCAGTCGAGATAGAAGCGGTTGTCGCGGTCGTATGCGCCCTGGACGTACGAGGGATGGGCCCCGAACGGCTCGACGACAACCGCATCGACGATGAGGCCCGGGATGATCGTGCGGTTCGGGTCCGCCCGAACGACGGACTCGTCGACGAGCTCCTCGACGACGACGATGACGCGCTCCGCTGCGAACGCCGCTTCCTTCTGGCACCCGAGCAGGCCCCAGACCTGGGTGTTGCCGTTCTCGTCGGCGCGCTGCGCGTGCACGATGGTCACGTCCGGGCGCAGGGGCGGGACCGCGTAGACGACGCCGTCGCCGTACGGCGATTCGATCGGCCGAATCAGCGGATTCGCCTTCGGCATGTCCGTCTCGAAGTAGCTCCGCAGCGGGAAGAACGGCAGGTTCGAGGCGCCTGCCACGTAGCGCCCGACCATCCCGAAGTGGGAGTACTCCTCGACCTCGAGCGCACGCTCGCCGCTCGCGGCGACCGGCGCCGCCTCGATCCTTCGCCGGATCGCGTTCAGCCCGCCGACCCCCGGGTTGCCGAGCCACGAGAAGACCAGCTTCCGGGCGACACCGCCCGCGACCATCTGGTCGTAGATCACGTCAGGCGTGAGCCGGGCGAGTGTCAGGTCGCGCTTCCGCTGGCGGATGATCTCGTGGCCGGCGGCGAAGGAGATGAGATGGGTGAACCCCTCGATCGCGACGGTGTCCCCGTCGCGGACGAGGTCCGC
>DATFPL010000255.1:0-7728 GCA_035264845.1 Candidatus Limnocylindrales bacterium
GGCATCGTCTCGAAATAGTTCGTCCGGTCGAGCCAGGTCGTGCCGTTCATCGTGCCGCCGGCCGCCTGCACGAGCGCGATGTGCTCGGCCTTGGCGACGTTCCGCGAGCCCTGGAACATGACGTGCTCGAAGAGGTGGGCGAACCCGGTCTTGCCCTCGACCTCGTGCTTCGAGCCGACGTTGTACCAGATGTTCACGGCCACGACGGGCGCGAGATGGTCCTCGGCGACGACGACCCGCAGGCCGTTCGGAAGGCGCTCGTCGGTGAACGAGACGACGGGATTCGGCATCGCGACGAGGGCTCCTTGGCGCGCGGCCGGGGAATGCGGGCCGGCCGCTTGCGTGAAGTGGAAGGCGTCAGAATTTCGGCGATTGTACGGGCGACGGGACAAGCGGGCAGCCCGCTCAGCAGCGGCACGGGATTGCAGGCTGGTGTCGAGGGGTTGACGTCGCCACCGCAGGTCGTTAGATTTCCGTCTAACACGTGTTAGGAGCATCGCAGCGAGCCATGGCCGCCCGACCCGCCACTCGGAACCGACCGGCACCCCCCGCGGAGGGGCGGCCACGGGCTTCCGTCCGGGACTTCGCGGGCCGCGCCGGCTACTCCATCGAGTGGGACGTCCGCCCCGTCTACGACTTCCTGTTCGCGCTGTCCGGTGACGCCGGGTCGACGGACGACCTGCCGGCCACGGACAGGGCGTGGCTCACGAGCGCGCGAGCGTCACTCGCCGATGACGTGCGCGCATCCGTTGGCCGGCTCTTCGAGAACGAGCTCGCGATCCACGTCGCATCGTTCGCGGTCGACCGACCCGACATCCGCACGGCCCGCCAGTTCGTGGCCGCCCTCGACGCGGCCGGGCAGGCGGAGACGCTTCGGTCTGTCGTGTGCGACTCGCTGCACGAACCGGGCCTGGCCGAGGCGATCGACCGCATGGCCGCGGGCGACGCGACGGCGCTCCCCGACATCGAGCGGCGGCTCCCGGAGAAGGGCCGCGACGAGCGCCTCGTCCTGCTGGCCGATCCGCCGCGCACGCATGGCGACGTGATCGCCGTCCTGACCGCGTGGGCCGACCAATTCGAAGCCATCGAGGGTCGCATCGCGGCGATGCTCGAACGCGACTACGCGTCGCGTGCGGCGGACCGGGCCACGCTCCCGCCGGCGGACCTCATCGAGAAGACGACGGGCGGCCTCCGCTGGCTCGGCGAGCCCGGTGTGCGTCGCGTCATCCTCGCACCGTCGTACTTTTCACGGCCGTACAACTTCCTCCTCGGCAGCGCCGAGTGGCGGTTCTTCGGCTACCCGCTCGCGGATGACGCGCTGGACGCGGTCGACCCGCTCGCTCCCCCACAATCCGTGCTGCGACTGCACCGCGCGCTCGGCGACGAGACGCGGCTCCGGATCCTCAAGCTCCTGGCCGGCCGCGACCTGTATCTGACGGAGATCGCCCAGCAGCTCGACCTGTCGAAGCCGACGATCAAGCATCACCTTTCGCTTCTGCGCGCCGCCGGCATCGTGACGATCACCGAATCCGGGACGGTCATGTACTACAGCCTCCGGCGGCCGAGGCTCGACGACGCGTCGGCGGAGCTCAAGCGCTTCCTGACCTCGACAACCGACTGACGGACCCGCCCGAACCCACTTCGGTCGCGCCACCGGCGCGGCCGATCCTCAGCCCCACGAGTTAGATATCCGACTAACAGGAGGAAGACAACCAATGGTGACTACCTACCGCCGTCCCTCAGCGGGGCGGCAAACCGGAATCGTCGGGGCGGACATCGAGGAGGACATCATGGATCTCATCGCCAGGCAGCTTCGCATCGACGACCACAGAGCGGCGCTCGAGGCAGAGGCGGGCATCGAGCGACTCCTCAGGGACCTCCGCGACCTCGACGCGACGCACGGGCGCTCTCCCTCGCGCCCGCGCGCGATCCGGGCAGCAGTGGGTCGCGCCCTCATCGCGATCGGCGGCGCGCTCGCCGCGGCGCCCGCGACGGATGATCCGTGCCGGGATTCGGTCGGCGGCGCGGCCGCCTGAGGCGAAACGGCAACGGCGTCGACGCCCCATTCGGAATAGATTCCGCGGGTGACCGTCACGGGATCCCCATCACGTCCGTTGCTGCTCGCCCTCGTGTCGGCGTCGCTCATCGGACTCGTCGTTGCAGGCGTTGCTGCGGCAGACGCGGATTTCGTCTCGTCGGATCCGAAGGACAAGGCAACGATTTCCGCGGAGCCCGTAAAGCCGATCGTGCTGACGTTCTCCGAGGCGTTGGGGAGCGGCAGTCGCGCCGACATCGCGGGGCCTGGCAACGCGAAAGTCGGGACGGCGACCGTGGACTCGTCAAGCAACAAACGACTGCGGTTCGTGCCTGACGCGCCGCTACCCGCGGGCGGCTACACGATCGCGTGGACGTCGATCGCGACCGACGGTCACGTGCTTCGCGGCAAGCTGACGTTCACTGTCGCGTCGGCAGCCACCCCGTCGCCGTCCGCGCTCGCCAGCGCTTCCGCGGCAGCGTCGCCGACGGTCGCACCGAGCGCGGCGCCGTCGCCGGATGACGCGGCGGCGAGTGACACGAGCGCGATCCTCCCCGTGATCGCGGCCATCGCGATCATCGCGACCCTCGGGGTCGTCCTGCTGCGCAATCGGCGGTCCGCGGCACGACCGTGACGCGGTTACCTCTTCGCGCGGCGACCGTTGGTGCGGTCGCGCTCGCGGCGATGGCTGCGCCCGCCGTCGCGCTCGGGCACGCGCTGAACACGACATACGAGAGCCGCCTGCCGCTCATCGTCTATCTCGCTGGCGCAGGCCTCGCGGTTGCGCTGTCGTTCGCGTTCGTCCTCCTCCGCGACCTCCGCGCGGAGACACCGCCGGCCGACGGTCCGGCGTTTCGGCTCGCGGCCCCGATCCGCGTGACGCTGCGGATCGTCGGTTTCCTCGGCTGGCTGTGGATCATCGCCCAGGGGGTCGCCGGCGGTTCGTCGGCCGCGGACGTCGGGACGCTCTTCGTCTGGGTCTACACGTGGGTCGGCGTCGCGATGATCTCGGCGTTCGTCTTCCCGATCTGGCGCTGGCTCGACCCGTTCTCGACGATCCACGATGCCGGCGCGTGGGCCCTCCGGCGTGCCGGCGTGGAGACGTGGGAGCCAACCGATTACCCGCGAGCGCTGGGTCGCTGGCCGGCGGTCGCCGGCTTCGTCTTCGTCGTCTGGCTCGAGCTCGTCCTTCGCGCTGCCGGCGCCCGGACGCTGTTCCTCGCCGTCGCCGGCTACACCGTGCTCACGCTTGCGATGATGGCGCAGTTCGGGCGGGACACGTGGCGTGCCAACGGTGAGACGTTCAGCGTCTGGTTCGGGCTGCTGGGGCGGCTTGCGCCGTTCGCAACGACGGTCGATGGTCGCCTTCGGCGCCGGCCGTTCGCGAGCGGCCTGCTCGAACCGGGCGCGACCTCGAGCGACATCGTGCTCATCGCCCTCGGCGTGGCCTCGATTCTGTTCGACGGCCTGTCACAGACCGTCGTCTGGTACGACGTGTTCGGCGCGCCGGGCGCGGGAATCCTGACCCTCCAACTTGCCGGGTTCCTCGGCCTCGTTGTCCTCGCGGCGCTCGCGGTGTCGCGGCTCGTCGGCGTTCGGTCGACCGCGGCGGGGCTGCTGCCGATCGCCGTCGGCTACCTCGTCGCGCACTACCTGACGTACCTGCTCATCGACGGGCAGCGAATCGTGATCGCCATCTCCGACCCGCTCCAGCGAGGCTCCGATTTGTTCGGGACGGCGTTCTACGAGCCGAACGCCTCGTTCCTGCCGCCCGGGCTCGTCTGGACGATCCAGCTCGTCGCCGTCGTCGGCGGCCACATGATCGGGGCGTGGGCGGGACACGTGTCGGCGGATCGCACGGTCATCCGCGATCCGCGGCTTCGTCAGGTGCCGCTCGCGGCCGTCATGGTCGTGCTCACAACAGTGACGCTGTGGTCGCTCGGGCAGGCGATCCTCAAGCCGCAGGAGGGCCAGGCGACGCGGCCGACACTGACGACGGTTGCGGTCAGCCGCTGACGACAAGCGCGGCGTTCCCGCGCGCGACGTCGGACGGCACCCACTCGTTGAGCGAGCGGACCTCGGCGAGGCGGCTCGCGATCGCGGGATCGAGCGCCTCCGCGGCGGCGACCGCCGTCTCGATCGCGGTCAGGCAGAGGATCCCCTCCGCGGTCGCCGCGAGCCGGATCTCCGCAGCGTCGCGAACGGCGCCGGAGCGAGGCGTCGGGGTGTTGACGACGAGCCGCACGGACCCTGATGCGATCAGCTCGAGGATCCCGACCTCGCCGGCGCGCGGCGCCTCCCCGAGCTTGGCGACCGGCCGCGCCTCGAAGCCGGCGGCGGCGAGTGCGGTGGCCGTGCCGGGCGTGGCCGCGAGCCGGTAGCCCGCGCGCGCGAGCGCCGCGCCGAGGCGCGGCACCAGCGACTTGTCGCGGTCGGCGATCGAGACGAGCGCCAGCTCGCCGTCCTCGCCCGCGCGCGGCGGCACGAGCGCCGCGCCGACGAGCGCCTTCGCCATCGCCACCCGCGCATCGGTGTGCAGCCCGATGACCTCGCCGGTCGACTGCATGCCAGGCCCGACGGACGGGTCGACGCCGCGCAGCTTGGCCGTCGAGAACGCCGGCGCCTTGACGGCGACGAGCGGCGGCTCCGCAAGCAGTCCGCCGTGCCAGCCCTGTTCCTCGAGCGTGGCCCCGAGTGAGATTCGCACGGCGAGCTCGACCATCGGCACGCCCGTGACCTTCGACATGAACGGGACGGTGCGGGAGGCGCGGGGATTGACCTCGATCAGGTAGACGCCGTCGTCGCGGACGATGAACTGGGCGTTGACGAGGCCGCGCACGCCGAGGGCGCGGACGACGCGCTCCATCGACGCGACGATGAGCGACTGGTCGGCGGCCGACACCGTCTGCGGCGGAAACACGCCGACGGAGTCGCCGCTGTGGACGCCGGCGCGCTCGACGTGTTCGAGAAGACCGGGGATGAGGACTTCGTCGCCGTCGGAGATCGCGTCGACGTCGACCTCGACGCCCTCCAGGTAGCGGTCGATCCGCACGGGCCGATCCGGGTCGACGACGGTCGCGGCCGCGAGCTGCCGGATGAGGTCGTCCGGCGAGTAGCAGAAGTCGATCGCCAGGCCGCCGATCACGAATGACGGCCGGACGATGACCGGGTAGCCGATCCGCTCCGCGAGCGTCAGCGCTTCCTCGACGGAGTGCGCCATCCCCCCTTCCGGCTGCGGGATGCCGAGCCGGTCCAGGAGCGCCGCAAACCGAGTCCGGTCCTCCGCCTGGTCGATCGACTCGAGGTCGCTCCCCAGGAGGGGCACGCCGCCGCGGGCGAGTGGCTCGGCGAGGTTGAGCGGCGTCTGGCCGCCGAATGCGACGACGGCGGGGATCAGCGCGCCGTCCGCGGATTCTGCGTCGATGACGCTGCGGACGCTCTCCGGATCGAGGGGCTCGAAGTACAGCCGCGTCGAGGCGTCGAAGTCGGTCGACACCGTCTCCGGGTTCGAGTTGATCATCACCGCGCTCCAGCCGGCGCGGCGGAGCGTGTCGGCCGCCTGGACCGCGCAGTAGTCGAACTCGATCCCCTGCCCGATCCGGACGGGGCCGCTGCCGATGACGAGCGCAGCGGGTGCCTCGACGGGCGGCGCCTCCGGCGGTGATCCCGCCGCGGCGTAGGTCGAGTAGAAGTACGGCGTGTCGGCCGCGAACTCCGCGGCGCACGTGTCCACCATCGCGTAGCCAGGCCGGAGCCCGACACGGAGGCGCGCCGCACGCACGTCGCTCTCCGCGATGCCGGCAAGCCCCGCGAGCTCGCGGTCGCCGAAACCGGCCCGCTTCGTCGTCGCGAGAAGCACCATCGCGTCCGCGTCCGCGGCGTCGGCGATGCGTCGGCCGGCGTCACGAACCGCCGCTTCGAGGCCGACGTTTCGTCCCATCTCCCCGACGAACCACGTGGAGATCCCGGTCGCCTCGCACAGCGTCGCCTCGGGGACGCCGCGGCGGAGCAGGGCGAGCAGGCGCCACAGCCGCGAGTCGGACGGCTCGACGAAGCGGCGCAGGACGATCGGTGCCGCCGAACGCTGCGCGAACCGGGTCGACTCGCAGGCCTCGCCCCGCTCGTCGAGCCAGCGGATGGGGACGTCATCGTCGGGGTCGCCGGCAAACACGGCGGCGAGGTAGTCGAGTGCCGCCGCCCAGCCCGGATCCTCGGCGAGCGGCCCCGCCCCCGCCTGCTCGAGCCCGCGGAGCGCCTTGTTCAGCGCGGAGCCGAACGTTCGGTCGATCGCCATGACCTCGCCTGTCGCCTTCATCTGCGAGCCGAGCGTCCGGTCCGCGGACGGGAACTTGTCGAAGGGGAAGCGCGGCAGCTTGACGACGACGTAGTCGAGCGCGGGCTCGAACGCGGCCACCGTCGTGCCCGTCACGACGTTGGGAATCTCCGCCAGCCGCCGCCCGATCGCGATCTGGGCCGCGACTCGAGCGATCGGATAGCCGGTCGCCTTCGACGCGAGCGCCGACGACCGTGAAACGCGGGGGTTGACCTCGATGACCGCGTAATCGGTCGAATCCGGCGACAGCGCGAACTGGACGTTGCAGCCGCCCTCGACGCCGAGCGCACGGATGATTTCGAGCGCCGCGCTGCGGAGCCGCTGATGGACCGCATCGGGCAGCGTCTGGACCGGCGCGACGACGATCGAGTCACCGGTGTGGACGCCGAGCGGGTCGACATTCTCCATCGAGCAGACCGCGATGCACGTGTCGTCCGCGTCGCGCATCACTTCGTACTCGATCTCCTGCCAGCCCACCAGGCACTTCTCGACCATCACCTGGCCGATGGGACTCGCGCGGAGGCCGGCGCGGATCCGCTCGCGGTACGCGGCTTCCGTTCCCACGATCCCGCCGCCGGTGCCACCGAGCGTGTACGCCGGACGGACGATCGCCGGCAGGCCGATCTGGTCGAGCGCGCTGTCCGCCGACGCGTCGCGCTCCGCCTGCGTCGCGCCCTCGACGATCGCCGACGGCGCGTACGGCTGGCGGATCCGATCGAGGAGACCGCGGAACAGCTCGCGGTCCTCCGCCATCTCGATCGCCGCGAGCGGTGTCCCAAGCATCCGGACGCCGAACCGCTCGAGGACGCCGGCACGCGCGAGCTGCGTCGCGAGGTTGAGTGCCGTCTGGCCGCCGAGCCCCGCGAGCAGGCCGTCGGGGCGCTCGCGTTCGATCACTGCGGCGACCGCGTCGACGGTGAGCGGCTCGAGGTAGATCGCATCCGCGACCTGGGGGTCCGTCATGATCGTCGCCGGGTTGGAGTTGACGAGGATCGTCCGCACGCCTTCGGCGCGAAGCGCGCGGCAGGCCTGCGTCCCGGCATAGTCGAACTCGGCGGCCTGCCCGATGACGACGGGCCCCGAGCCGAGGATCAGCACCGAGCGGGGCCGCCTTGCCGGCTCCCTCACGCCGTCCCTCGGCCGCGCCGATCGAGCGCCGCGATGAACCGGTCGAACACCGCGAGCGCGTCGAGCGGACCCGGACCCCCCTCGGGGTGGTACTGGACCGTCTCGATCGGCTTCTCGACGTGGCGCAATCCCTCGACGGAGCCGTCGTTGAGGTTGACCTGGCTGACTCGGAACCCGCTCGCGGGCGGGAGCGAGCCGGCAACGACCTGGACCTCGTGGTTCTGGGCGGTGA
>DATFPL010000256.1:0-6727 GCA_035264845.1 Candidatus Limnocylindrales bacterium
CGATCCGTTCGCCGATCCCCGTCTCGACGAGGACGCGGCCGGCCGGCGTCTCGACGAGCAGGCAGTTGAGGGCCTGGAGGAGGCGGTTCTCGGCGTCGATCTCGTCGGTGACGAGGCGGTCCCACAGCAGCCGTGGAACAGGTCCGAAGAGAGCACCGGCGTCGGAGCGGAACGTCCCGGCCTGGACAAGTGCGACCCGCACGCCGCCGCCCAGATCCCGGAACCAGTCGACGGAGTCGTTCAGCGCCATGGCGTCAGCCGCGCGGCGTCTTCTCCGGCGCCGCGGCCTTGTTGCCGTTCGCGAAGTCGCGGTGGAACGCCGACGCGGTCGGCTCGGACTGGCCCTGGTACTTCGACCCGAGCTCCGGCGACCCGTACGGCCGCTCGACGGGGGACGACATCCGGAAGAACGAGATCTGCCCGATCTTCATAGCGTGGTAGAGCGCAATCGGCAAATTCGCGACATTCGACAATTCCAGCGTTAAATTGCCTTTCCATCCCGGGTCGACATATCCGGCAGTCGAATGAATTAGGAGCCCGAGCCTGCCAAGGGACGACTTTCCTTCGAGCCTGGCCACGAGATCGTTCGGCAATTCGACCCATTCGAGCGTCTGGCCGAGCACGAACTCGCCGGGATGCAGCACGAACGGCTCGTCGTCGGCAATCTCGAGCAGCTCGGTCAGGTCAGGCTGCGGCGCCCGGACGTCGATGTACGGGTAGCGGTTGTTCCGAAAGACCCGAAACCGCCGGTCGAGGTGGAGGTCGACCGACGAGGGCTGGAGGTCCTTCGCGTCGTACGGCCGGATCCCGACGTCGCCCGCCTCGATCGCCGCCCTGATGTCCCGATCGGACAGGACACTCACGCGCCGAACCCCTCCGGCTCGCGGTCGTTGAACAGGCTGTCGACCTCGCGCTTCAAATCGCCGAGGTCCTCGAAGCTCTGGTAGACGCTGGCGAACCGGATGTAGGCGATCTGGTCGATGCCGCGGAGCTTCCCCATCGCCATCGTGCCGACACGCGATGACGGGACTTCGCTGAGGCCAGTCGCGCGGAGCTCTGCCTCGATCTCGTCGGCAGCGCGGTCGGCGGCCGTATCGGGGACGGGTCGACGGGTCAGCGCCTTTCGGATGCCGTTGGCGAGCTTCGCGCGATCGAACTCCTGGCGCGCGCCGTCGCGCTTGACGACGACGAGTCGCGCCGTCTCGACGCGCTCGTAGGTGGTGAATCGGTTGCTGCACGACGCACACTCGCGCCGACGCCGGATGGTGGCGGAATCGTCGAGGTCGCGGGAGTCGACAACGCGGGTGTCGCGGGCTCCGCACTGGGGACAGCGCATCGGTCTCCTGACTCGCTACTACCACTAGCCCTTGTGGTGTACGGCGAGCATACCACTACATGTAGCCCCGGACCGCCGTGGAGGCGACGAATCTCAGGCGTTGCGCCGAGCGAAGAACCGGGCCTCCTCAGACTCCTTGACCTCGGCGGCCTTGACGGCATGCCGGGCAAGGGCCTCGCGCGCGTGGAGGACGTTGAGGTAGCCGCGCTTGATCGCGGTCTGGGCCTCGAGCTCGCGCCCACCGACGCGGGCTGACGCCAGGATGGCGCAGCCGTGCTCGACCATCTGGAGCGCGCGCGCGGCGCGATCCAGCTCCAGCAGGATCGCCTCCCGGATCTCGGTCGCGCCGGCGGGCCCGCGAAGCGCCTTCGCCTCCTCGCTGTAGCGCGCGACGGCGTCGGACGCCGCTTCGAGGTTCGGAACGATCGATTCCGCGGGGAGCGACTGGCGCCGGACTCCGTCGATGCGCGTCGCCACGCCCTCGAGCGACGCCTCCATCCGCGCCGACAGGTCGGCGACGCGCCGCCGGAACCGCTCCGTCTCGCGGGTCTCGTTGATCAGCCGCGCCGCGCGCCGGACGACGATGACGACCGCGAGTCCGAGCGCGATGAGCGCCGCGAGCGCGAGCAGCTGCGCGAGGAACAGCATCGATCCGCCCACGTCCCCGGATCCTCGCTCAGCCTGACCGGGACCGGAGCTCGGCGATCATCGCCGGCACGACCTCGAACAGGTCCCCGACCACGACGACGTCGGCGAACTCGGCGATCGGCGCGTCCGGATCGCGGTTCACGGCGACGATCGTATCCGCGGTCTGCATGCCGACCTTGTGCTGGATCGCGCCCGACACGCCGAGCGCAAGGTAGAGCTGCGGCTTGACGATCTTGCCGGTCTGCCCGATCTGCTGGCTGTACGGGATCCACCCCGCGTCGACGGCGGCACGTGTCGCACCGACGACGCCCCCGAGCGCCCTCGCGAGATCCTCGACGAGCTTGAAGCCGTCGGCGCCACCCACGCCGCGACCACCCGAGACGATCACCTTCGCCTCCTCGATCGCGGCCGCCTGCCCGGCTTGCGCGACGCGGTCGACGACCTTGACCTGCGGGAGCTTCAACTCCCCTTCGGCCGCCGCGTGCTCGACGACGCCGGGTTGCTGGGCTGGCTCCGCCGCGACGACGTTCGGCCGCACGGTCACGATCCCGCGATCACCGGTGAAGCCGCTCGTCGTCCGCAGCTTGCCGCCGAAGACGCTCATCTCGACCGTCGGCCCGTCGCTCCACGTGACGCCCGTCGCGTTGACGAGCACGCCCCAGCCAAGGAGCGCTGACAGCACGCCCGCGACGTCGCGACCCTCCGGCCCGGCGCCGGCGACGATGTAGGTGGGGTCGTGCTTCGCGGCGAGCGCGGCGAGACGCTGGGCGACGATCGTGCCCGCGGCGTTATCCGCTGTCGCAGGCTCCGTGACCGCGAGAACACGGGGGACGAACCGCGCCAGCTCCTGGGCCGCCTTCGCGGGATCGGCCGCGACCACGACCCCCACGACCTCCCGTCCCGCCTCCGCGCCGAGGCCCCGCGCGAGCGTCGCGACCTCCGTCGAGATCCGGGCCAGGCCGCCGTCCGCTGTCGTCTCGCCGTGTACCCAGATATCGCCGGCCATCAGACGATGCCCCGCTCGACGAGGAACGCGACGACCTGCTTCGCGGCATCCGGTGCGGAGTCGCGGATGACACGCGTCGCCGCGCGCTCCGGTGGCATCCGCGAGTCGATCACCTTCGTGGTCGCGGCCGCGCCGCTGGCCTCGTCTGCGGATACGCCGATGTCGGCCGCGGACTTCGTCACGATCTCCTTCGACCGAGCCGCCATGATTCCCTTGAGCGACGGGTACCGCGGCTCGCCGAGCGCCTGTGTGCAGACGACGAGTGCAGGCATCGGCGACTCGAGGATGTCGTGCCCCGTCGGGCTGATGCGATTGACCCGGACCGTGCGAGCGTCGGGGTTCGGCTCGATCTTCGCCGCGTACGACAGATACGGCAGCCCCAGCAGCGCCGCAACCCCGGGCGCAACGACGCCGCCGCCGCCGTCGGACGTGTCGGCGCCGGCGAGGAGGAGGTCGTACTCGAGGTCACGCACCGCCGCGGCGAGGACGCGAACCGTCGACAGCGTGCACGAGCCCTCGAGCGTGGGATCGGAGACGAGGATCCCGCGCGTCGCGCCCATCGCCAGCGCCTTGCGCATCGTGTCGGTCCCGTTCGCGGGCGCCATCGACACGATCGTCACCTCGCCGCCGTGCGCCTCCGTCAGCTTCAGTGCCGCCTCGAGCGCGTACTCGTCGTTGGCGTTGACGACCGCCGGGACGGCAGCGCGGTCGAGTCGCTTGTCCGGCCCGAGCCGCTCGCCGCCCGACGCCGTGTCCGGCACGGGCTTGACCAGGACAGCGATACGAAGCACGAGCGGCGGACCTCCGTGGTCGACCCTGAGACCGGTCGCCGTCAGGCGCGCCGGAGCAGTGCGCGGCTGATGACGAGCCGCTGGATCTGTTGGGTGCCTTCGTAGAGCTGGGTGATCTTCGCGTCGCGCATCATCCGCTCCACGGGGAACTCGTCGATGTAGCCGTACCCGCCGAGGACCTGGACTGCGTCCGTCGTCACCCGCATCGCGGTGTCCCCGGCGACGAGTTTACACATCGCCGACCACCGTCCCGCGTCCGGCGCCCCGGCGTCGATCTCGACGCATGCCTTGTAGAGGAGCTGGCGCGCCGCCTCCGTGCCCGCGTCCATGTCGGCGAGCATCGCGGCGACCATCTGGAGATCGCCGATGGGGCGCCCGAACTGCTTGCGCTCGCCGGCGTAGCGGGCGGCGACCTCCAGCGCGCCCTGGGCGATGCCGACGGCCTGCGCCGCGATCCCGGGCCGGGTGCGATCGAGCGTCCGCATCGCGATCCCGAACCCGTCGCCGTCGCCGGCCAGGCGGTTCGCAGCAGGAACGCGCATACCGCTGAAGCTCAGCTCCGCGGTCGGGCTGCCGCGGATCCCCATCTTGTGCTCGATCCGCTCAACCTTGAAGCCGGGCGTGGAGGTCTCGACGACGAAGCAGGAAAGGCGCCGATGGCGCTCGGCGTCCGCGTCGGTGACCGCGAACAGCGTCACGATGTCGGCGACGCTGCCCTGGCTGATGAACCGCTTCGCGCCGTCGATGACGTAGTCGTCGCCGTCGCGCACCGCCCGTGTCCGCGCCGACGCGGCGTCGGAGCCGGCCTCCGATTCGGTCAGCGCGAACGCGGCGAGGGTCTTCCCGGCGGCGAGATCCGGCAGCCAGCGCTGCTTCTGCTCGTCGGTGCCGGCGAGCAGGATCGGCAGGGCGCCAAGCTCCTGGACGGCGAGGATCAGTCCACTGGTCGCACAGGCGCGGCTGATCTGCTCGATCGCGAGGCAGACCGTCAGCAGCTCGCCGCCGAGGCCGCCGTACTCCGCGGGAAACGGCAGGCCCAGGATGTCGTGCGAGGCAAGGAGCTCCTTGACGTCCCACGGGAACTCCGCGGTCCGGTCGATCTCCGCCGCGCGCGGCGCGATCCGCTCGTCCGCGAGCACCTTCACCGCGTCGCGGAGCATCGCCTGCTCCTCGGTCAGGCGGTACGTCGGGGTCGGCGTCGCAGCGGTCACCGCGGCCGATCGTAGCACCGGGCGCAGCCGCCGCCGGGCGTCCTGCAGGGACAGTCGGGGGAGCGCGTCCGGAACGAATAGGCGATTGCCCGCACGGCTCGCGCGTCCCTACCCTTGGCGAGGGTGGCGAGCGGTGGCACCGGGGGCCCCCGCTCAAGCCGCCGGAGGGTGTCCAGCCATGGCTGAGATCCAGGCGTTCCTCGCCCTGTTGGCGTCGTCGGCGCTCGGGATGCTCGCGGTCGTGATCATCGTCGTCGAGAAGCGCGCCCGGCAGGCGTCCGCGTACACGATCGGCGGGTCGGAATCGAAGGACGACGTTCGCGCGATCGTGGCGATGGAGGGCCAGCGAGCGTGCCCGCGATGCGGGATGGGCAACTCGTGGACCCAGCGCGAGTGCATCAGCTGCGGCGCGTCGCTCGGCTGATCGGCGCGCATTCCCAACGCCGCTACTGGATGACGGGGAGCGCGCGGCCCGCCGGCTGACTCGGCGCGAGGGACTCGGCGAGCAGCTCGGAGATGTCCAGCGCGCTCACCTCGCCGTTCGTCATCGCGCCCGATGATGCTGCGTCGGCCAGTCCGTCCTTCATCATCACCATGCAGAACGGGCAGCTCGTCGCGACGGTTTCCGCGCCGGTCTCGAGCGCCTGACGCGTCCGCTCCGCGTTGATCCGCGTCCCGCGTGTTTCTTCCATCCACATCCGCCCGCCGCCCGCACCGCAGCAGAACGTCTGCTTGCCGGACTTCTCCATCTCGCGCAGCTCGAGCCCGGGCACCGCGCCGAGAACGTCGCGCGGGGCGGCGATGACGTTGTTGTAGCGCGCCATGTAGCACGAGTCGTGGAACGTGACGCTCCGACTCGCGGCGCCGTCGACGACACGCAATCGCCCGGCGGCGATCAGGCGCTGCAGGAACACCGAGTGGTGGACGATGTCGAACTTGCCGCCGAGCTGGCCGTACTCGTTGCCGATCGTGTTGAAGCAGTGCGGGCACGCGGTGACGATCGTCCGCTCCCCCATCCCGTAGCGGTTCAGCGTCTCGACGTTGCCGGCGGCGAGCACCTGGTAGACGTAGTCGTTGCCCATCCGACGCGCCGGGTCACCGGTGCACGACTCCTCCTGGCCGAGGATCGCGAAGTCGACGCCGGCGGCGTTGAGGCACGTCGCGAAGGCGCGGGCGACGCGACGATTGCGCTCGTCGAACGCGGCCGCGCAGCCGACCCAGTAGAGGACCTCGAGGCGATCCAGCTCGCCGGCGGCCGCGACGTCGGCGACCGTCCTGACCTCGAACGGGAGCCCCTTCGTCCAGTCGAGGCGAGTCGACGCTGGCTGGCCCCACGGGTTGCCCTGGCCCTCCATGCCGCGGAAGGCGCCGGTCAGCTCCTGCGGGAACCGCGACTCCTCGAGGACGAGGTTCCGCCGCAACCCGACGATCTTGTCGACGTGCTCGATGAGGACGGGGCAGGCCTCGACGCACGCGCCGCAGGTCACGCAGTCCCAGACGGCCTCGTACGGGATCGCGTCGTCGACGATCGGCTTGCCGAGCTTCTCCGGCGACAGCCCGCCGTTCAGGCCGTAGGTCTCGCGGACAATCGGCGAGTTCGGGATCAGGTCGATGCCGTGCTCGGCCTCGACGCTCATGTCCCGGATTCCCATGATGAACGTCTTCGGGTTCAGCGGCTTGCCGGTGTTCCACGCGGGGCAGGCCTGCTGGCAGCGGCCGCATTCGGTGCAGGTGA
>DATFPL010000257.1:0-9462 GCA_035264845.1 Candidatus Limnocylindrales bacterium
GGTCGCGCCCGTCTCGACCCACGCGGTCCGGCCGGCGACATCGATGTCGATGGCCTTCATGTCGCGGAGGTCGATGACGATCCCGCCGTCCGTCGAGCCGTGACCGGCCGTGTTGTGGCCGCCGCTCCGGACGGCGAGCTCTAGGCCGGTTCGGCGCGCGACGCCGATCACGCCGGCGACGTCGGCGGCATCGACGACCCGGACGATCACGCTCGGCCGAAGGTCGACGTCGCCGGGGAAAAGCCGTCGGGTTTCGTCATACCGGTCGTCGGTCGGCGCGATCACGGTGCCGCGGACGGCGGAGCGGAGCTCAGCGAGGACGGTCTGTGGCGACGACGTGAGCTGGGTGTTCATGAAGCTGGACTCCGACTTCCGAGTGGGTGATGCGTGCTTCGTCGCTGTCAGGAGGTCAGACGGGACGGGTTCGGAAAACTCATCGCCCGAGGCGCGCAGCGATGAGTTTTCGGCCGGCGAGCCGTCTGTCGTTCAGGAGGTCCGCTTGACGGTACCCGAGCCATCGTCCGCGCATGCCCGTCGCCGTCGCTCCCGGCCGGTCGATTGCGACGTCCACGCGATCCAGCGCCCCGACTGTTCGACGGTCAACTCGCTCGCTCGCCTGGCGCTCGCCGCTCGGCGCGACGGTCGCAGCCTGCGCCTCCTCGGCGCGAGGGACGAGCTGCGAGCCCTCATCGACCTCGCGGGACTCGGCGCGGTGCTCGTCTGCGACGGCCTACCGCTCGAGGCGGGGCGGCAGCCCGAACAGCGGAAAGAACCGCGCCGTGTCGAGGAAAAACGTGATCCCGGAGATCCGGTCGCCTGACATCTCGACGACCTGAAGGGACCACGGATCCAGGTGGGTGCCGTCCGGCGACGGCTTGTACTGACCGAACGCGGGCAGTCCGTTCGCCATCGTCGGGATCAGCCGCGAGTCACGGCAGGCGATGCCGGGGCCGAGACACCACTTTCGGACGTCCTCGTGGGTCTGCAGCCAGAGGTCGTAGGGGGGCATCGACCACGTCGCGTCCTCGTGGAGCAACGAGGTGAGCGAGTCCATGTCGTAGCGCTCGAACGCGTCGACGTACCGGGCGAGGAGCGCCCGCTTTTCATCGTCGAGCGGCTCCGCCGGGCGGGCGTCGCGGACGTTCGCGGAGGCGAGCGTCGCGCGGGCACGCTGGAGAGCGCTGTTCACGGACGCGGTGGTCGTCTCCAGCAGCTCCGCCACTTCCTCGGCCCGCCAGCGGAGGACCTCGCGGAGGATCAGCACGGCGCGCTGGCGCGGCGGCAGATGCTGGAGCGCGGCCACGAATGCAAGGCGGACGGATTCGCGGGCGAGGGCGATCTCCGCGGGGTCTCCGCCCGTGACGATCGCCGCGTCCGGCATCGGCTCGATCCAGGTCGCCTCGGGGAGCGGCGCCGGCAACGCGCGATCTGCGGTCGACGGCTCGTTCATGTCGACGGGCCGCGCCCGGCGCTGGCTCGCGCCTGCCATGTCGAGGCACACGTTCGTCGCGATCCGGTAGAGCCACGATCGAACGGCCGAACGGCCCTCGAAGCGGTCGTACGCGCGCCAGGCACGGATGAACGTCTCCTGGACGGCATCCTCGGATTCGAATGCCGAGCCGAGCATCCGGTAGCAATACGCGGTCAGTTCGACTCGGTATTGCTCGAGCTCGGGTGCGAGGTCGGGTGGCAGGGTGGGCGTGCGGGAGGCGGGCGGCGTGTCGGTCAGCTGCGTCATCGTCCTCATCGTACCGTTCCTCGCCCCGGAAGCGCCTCCGCCGCGCCTGCGGTGCCGTTGTCGACGATGGACCACGTCGTTCCCTCCGGCGCGTCGTGGATCTCGACGCCGGCCGCGAGCAGTCGCTCGCGGATCGTGTCCGCCGCGGGCCAATCGCGGCGCGTCCGAGCTGCATCGCGTGCGTCGACCAGGGCATCCGCGAGCGGCTCGACGAGCGCCACGCGGCGCGTCACGGGCTCGGCGGCCGCCGCCAGACGCACGATCATCGAGCGCAGTCTCGCCTTGCCTTGCGGAGTCGACGCGTCGTCGGCGGCTCCGACGAGCGCCTCGATCGCGGTTCGGATGTCGCCGCGTCCCACGGCGTCGCCAAATCGGTCGTCGGCATTCGTCGTTCCGGGTGCGGCCGGTGCGGCGGAGCCGGTGCTCGCGCGCTCTCGTCGCGGCGGCACGGGGCTCGTCGTCGCACTGGTTCCGCCGAAGGCGGCGGCGGTGATCTCCTCGAACGAGACCTCGGATCCGGAAGGGAATACGGTGCTCTGGCCGCGCCGCCGGACCGTCACACCACCCCGTCCGCGGACCGTCGCCCGGCGTTCGCCGATGTCGAGGATGAGCGTTGTGTGCTCGTCGACGCCGAGCACGAACGCCTCGTCCGGCATGTCGTCCTCGAGCCGCCGCAGGCGCCGCTCGCCGAGGAAGCAGAACCGCGTGTCGTGTCCCCCACCCTCCGCGTTGTCGTAATGCGGGACGATCGCCACGGACCAGCCGAATGCCGCGGGCAAATCCAGCCCGGCGAGCCAGTGCGCGTCGTCGCCAACCTTGTAGATCTCGTAGACGGGGACGGTCAGGCGGCCGAGCGTGAGTGCTGCCGCGCTTGCCATGACGAGCGCGCCACCGTTCGTGAGCTTCTCGGCGAGCAGTCCCGGAATTTCCGTGCCGGCCCACTGCTTGAGTGCGTAGCTGGGGCTGCCGGGGCCGCTGAAGACGTAACGCGCCTCGCGGATCCGTTCCTCCGCCGACGCTCGTGCAAGGGGGTCGACGTCGGCCCGCCGGAAAGACGCGACGGAGATGGGGTTCCGAAGGCGCCGCTCGAAGTAGTCGACGGCGGCCGACGTGATGTCGGCGGCGTTCTCCTGGAAACCGTACGGCGTGTCGAGGAGCGTCGCCGGGACGGGCGGGCCTCCCAACCGGCCGAGAATCGCGCGATGCGCGGGCGCAGCAGAAGCCGTCGTCTCCCCCGAGCCGACGATCGCGAGAAGACGTGGCGTCGAGATCACGAGCTGAGGGTACCGCCGGTCGCGACCCGGCGAGCCGCACGAGGATGTCACGTTTGTGCGTGCACACTTCGCGGATGTCCGACGCCATCCCGCCCGACGCGTTCCTCGAGGGCTATCCGCCCGGGATCCGGGCCGCCGCGAACCGGCTGCGCCGGGTCGTCCGCCGCGCCGCACCGAATGCGGTCGAGCGGGTCCGACTCGGCTGGCGGCTCATCGGGTACGACATCCCGGTCGGGCGCCGAACGGCGTACTTCGCGTTCGTGGCGCCCGAACCCGAGCACGTCCACCTCGGCTTCGAGCACGGCATCCTGCTCGACGATCCGGACGGGCTCCTCCAGGGAGCGCATCTCAGGCTGAGGAAGGTTCGGTTCGTGACGTACCGGGCAGGCGAGCCGATCGACGACGCGCCGCTCGCGAGGTTCGCCGCGGACGCGGCGCGGATGGCCGCCATGTCGCGCGACGAGCGGCTGGCGGTGGCGATGCACCGCGAGGCGAGCGGCGGCTGAGGCCGCGCGCGGATCAGAAGAACGTCGCGCACCACGGCGCGTCGAGCGTCCGCAGGAGCGCATCCATCTCGCGCAGCGCGCCGCGCCGGTGCTCGTCGGCGCCCGTGGCCGTGACGGCGTCACGAAGCGACACGCCGCCGAGGTACGCGGCGCCCAGCGCCGCGACGTCGAGCGTCAGATCCGCCGACCGCGTCGAGGGCCGGCACGTCGCCCGGCCGCCTCCGGCGTCGAGCTGCAGCCGTGTCCGTCCGCCCGGTGCCTCCGCGTCGACGACGTCCAGGACGACGCTTCCTTCGCGCTCGTACGTCCGCGCCTCGAGGGCCCGCGCGACGTCGAACAGCCGGACCCACATGCCATCCGCCTCGTCCGACACGCGGGCCGCGCGTCCGTTGGTGAGGAGCCACGGCAGCCGTTCGACGGGATTCCGGCGTTCCGCGACGATCGTCGCGACCCAGTCCATCTCGACGAGGAAGCGCGACAGTGCGTCATACGCCTCGTCCGTGACCGCAACGAGCTCGTCGACCTTCACGATGTTGCGGGGCTGATTGCGCTCCCACTTGTCCTCGGTCCGGTAGCGGACGTAGCCGTCGGCGTCGCCGGCGCCATCGCGACGGATCAGGACGAACCCCTTCCAGCGCGCATCCCAGCCGTCCTCGCGAATCCCGAGGTCGAAGTCCCAGCCGAAGTCGCGGCGCCGCACCTCGCCCGGCTGCGTCGCGCGCCACGCCTCGAACACGCCCTTGATGACTTCGCGTGTCGCCTCGTTCGCCGGCGCAAAGTCGACGCCGGCGGCTTCGCGACCGTGGAACGAGGTCGCCAGCGCGTCGACGGTCCACGTCGCGGTTCGGCACGCCGGCCCGTAGCCGAACCGGCCGTAGATCGGGTACTCCGCGGCGTAGAGCAGGCCGACGACATCGCCGCGCTCACGCGCCGCCGCATGGCTCGCCATGAGCATCCCGCGCATGATCCCCTGCCGTCGGTGGGTCGGCAGCACCGTGACGTTGGTCAGCGCCGACCCGGGCACCCGCGCGCGACCCGGAAGGGTCAGCTCGGTCGGCCACGTGCGGAGCGTCCCGCGGACGCGGTCGCCGTCGAACCCGGCCCAGACCCGCGAGAGGTCCCACACCGAACGAACGTCGTCTGCGATGCGGGCGACGTCGGGGCGAAACAGGAATGCCGTGCTCATCGCGTCGATGAATGCGTGGAGCTCGTCCTCGCGGACGTTTCGGATCTCGACGGGCATCGGGCGACGATAGCACCGGCCGCTCCCCCACCGGGACCGGCCGCATCGCGCTAGCTGATGGGCGTGAGCCGGATCATCGGGATGACGCGGCCCGACTTCTCCGGATATTCGGCGAACGCGGGTAGTGCTGCGACGTGCGCGTCCCAGAGCCCGTCGCGCTCGGCGGCCTGCGTCACCGTCGCCCGGACGTCGAACTCGCGTCCGCCCGCCTCGACGTGCGCCTCGGGGTTCGCGATGAGGTTGCGGTACCAGAACGGATCGGTGGGTGCACCGCCTTTCGAGCCCGCGACCACATAGTCGTTGCCATCACGCGTATAGGTGAGGATCGCGATCCGTGGCTCGCCCGACTTCGCGCCGCGCGTCGTGAGGATGAGGAGCGGCTGGCCCGCCAGCGGACCCTGAGTGACGGCGCCGCCATGCGCGTGCATGTCCTCGACGAGCATGCGTGTGAAGGCCTCGGGATCCCAGTCGGTCATCGGATGTTTCTCCAGCGTCGGGGCAGGATAAGTTGCGGTCGCAACTATCGCAGGTGAGGCCGGATCGCGCAGCCGGGCCGCCACGACGGTCCCATGCCTGGCGCAGAATGCCGCCGTGCCGATCCTCGCCGAGATCGCCGCCGCGGTCGCCGCGGTCATCCACGTCGCGTTCTTCGCGCTCGAGAGCGTGCTGTTCGCGCGGCCGGACGTGTGGCGCCGGTTCGGGCTGCGCTCCGCTGCCGATGCGGCGGTCGTCCGCCCGATGGCCTTCAACCAGGGCTTCTACAACCTGTTCCTCGCCGTGGGCGTCGCGCTGGGGCTGCTCCTCATCGTTGCAGGCAATCCCGTCGCGGGGCGAGCGGTCATCGTCTTCGCGTGTGCCTCGATGGTCGCTGCGGGCGCGGTCCTCGTGACGACCGATCGGCGCTTCGCCGGCGCCGCGGCCATCCAGGCCGTCCCGCCGCTCATTGCGCTGGTCGGGACGCTCCTGCGCTAGTCCCGTCCGGGCTCGGCGTCAGGGTCACGAACGTCGAGACGCGCAGGAACCGGAAAGCCGGCCGGGCGTAGCCGGGGGCGAGCGATGCCGTGGGATCGTGGGTCACTCGCGGATTCGTCACGGTCACCGTCCGGCCGCCGTGGCTCAGTTCTCCGCCGCCCGCGGCCTGGACGTTCCGAAGCCAGTCCGCCGTCGTGCCGTACATCAGCGCAATGACGTAGTCGCCGTCGCGCCGGAAGATCTTCAGCGGTGTCCGGTAGCGGTGCGCCGTGCGGCGCCCGGTGTGGGTCAGGATCGCGTAGCCCGGGACGCGGGCACCGATGCGACGCATCAACGGGTTGACGACCCGCGACGTGAAGCCGCGGAACGGCGCGCTGCGCGGAAGAGCAACCGCGGGCCGCTGGGCCTCTCCGCTCTCCATCGCCGCATTCTGCGCGCTCTCCGCCCGCTGGTATAGCGTGTAATTCATGGCTGCGGATGACGACCGGACGATGCTGGAGGCCGTGCTGGCGCCCCTCGGCGTCGAATACGAGCTGTTTCCCTGTGACCCCGCGCTTGCCGACACGGCCGCGTTCTGCGCCGCGTACGGCTTCTCGCCGGACGAAGCCGCGAACACGATCGTCGTCGCGGGCAAGGCGGAGCCGCGCCGTTACGCCGCGTGCATTGTGCTCGCCCCGCACCGGCTTGACGTGAACCATGCAGTCCGCGACCGTCTCGCGACGCGCAAGGCGTCGTTCGCGTCCGCGGACGAGACGCGCGAGCTGACCGGCATGGAGATCGGCGGCGTGACGCCGTTCGGTCTTCCGGCGACGCTGGCGGTCCTGGTCGATGCCGCGGTGATGTCCCGGCCGCGGATCGTGCTGGGTGGCGGATCGCGCAGCTGGAAGGTCATCGCCGCGCCGGCGATCCTGCGCGCACTTCCCAACGTCGAGGTGGTCGATGGGCTCGCGACGCCGCCCGGCTGAGCAACCGCTCCAGATCTCGCTGCTCCGCGGGATCAACGTCGGCGGCAACAGGCGAATCGCGATGCAGCAGCTCCGCCCGGTCTACGAGTCGATCGGCTGCCGCGACGTGGCGACGCATCTCCAGAGCGGCAACGTCGTGCTGCGCGACGAGCGGACGCCAGACCAGGTTTCCGAGGCGGCAGAGACCGCGATCCAGCGCGACCTGGGGCTCGACGTTCGTGTCATCGGCAGGACGGCGAGGGAGGTCGCCGCGACGGTCGCGGCCGATCCCTGGCCGGAGGCGGACCGGGATGCGCGCCACGTCGTCTTCCTGTCCCGAGCGCCGGATGCGGGGGCGGTCGCGGCACTGCGGGATGCCGCGGCCGCGGGAGAAGCGGCGGAGCTCGTGGGGCGCGACCTGCACCTGCTCCTGCCCCACGGCAGCGGCCGGACGAAGCTGTCGCAGGGACTCATCGAGCGGCGGCTCCGCGTCGTCGCCACCGCGCGCAATTGGCGCACCGTGACGAAGCTCGCCGAGCTCACCGCGGGTGACGGCGCGGTCCAGGTTTCGTCCAGGCGGTGACCCGCTCCGGTGCGGCTTCGCGAGCCTCGGCTGCCTTCTTCCGGCCACGTTCGTCGCGCGCCGCGACCCAGCCCTCGCGACAGGGCCGCAACCGCGCGACGAGCGTGTCGGCGACGACGAGGTTGTGGAACCACTGGTGGTCGGCGGGGACGAGATGCCACGGGGCGTCGGGACTCGCGGTCGCGTTCATCGTCTTCTCGTACGCGGCCATGTAGTCGTCCCACGCCTCGCGCGCCTTCCAGTCGCGCGCCGAGATCTTCCACGCGACGTCCGGCCGCTCCATCCGCTCGACGAGGCGCCGCTCCTGCTCTGCGCTGCCGATGTGGAGGAAGAACTTCACGACGATCACACCGGAGTGGCGGAGGATCGACTCGAACGCACGGACGTCCTCGGCCCGCTCGGCGGTCTGTTCGGGCGTCGTCTCGTGCTCGACCTCGGGCAGGACGAGCTGCTCGTAGTACGAGCGGTCGAAGATGACGAGCTCGCCACGTGCCGGGGTGGCGACGTGGACGCGCCACAGGAAGTCGTGCTTCTGCTCCTCGTCGGACATGGGCTTGAAGTGGCGAACGCGGATCGCCTCGGGCGTGGCGGCCGCGAAGACGTTCCGGATCGTGACGTCCTTGCCGGCGGCGTCCATGCCCTGGAGGATGACGAGCACGCCGTGCGTCTCGGCGGCGTAGAGCAGCTCCTGGAGCTCGAGCAGCTCCGCGGACAGGGGCTCGAGGCGTGCGTTCGCCTCGCGCTCGGTCAGACCGCCGTCGTCGGCCGGGTCGACGTCGCGCAGCGACACGTAGCGGCTGCCGTCGATGACGGTTGCGTGAGCCATTCGCTCTCCTCCGGGATCGTCGTTTTCGCCGGACGCTACGGGACGCCGCCCCGCCGCGGTCGTTTGCGCCGGCACGCAATCGTGTCGGGCGCCGTGCAACGAGGGCGCGCGGATACACTCCGCGACGTGCCGGACGACAGCCGCAGGCCGAATCCCGATGTCCGCCCGGCGACCGCCGCGGAGCGCGGCGACGTCCGGGCGATGCATGCGTTGAACCGTGCCGCGTGGGACGAGGCCGCTGAACGCTACGAGCGCTGGCTCGAGGAGGCGATCGAGCTGATCCGCAGCGGCGGATCGAACCTGTTCGCGGTCGAGCGCGAGCTGATCGGCGACCTGCACGGGCGATGCCGGCGGGCGATCCATCTCCAGTGCGCGGGCGGCCGCGACACGCTGTCGCTGTGGAACGCCGGCGCGGACGAGGTCGTCGGCGTCGACTTCAGCCCTCGGATGCTCGAGCTCGCGGAGCGGTTGACGCGCGCGACGGGCGCCCCCGCGCGCTGGATCCTCGCCGACGTCCTCGACACGCCGCACGACCTCGACGGCACCGGCGACCTTGTCTACACCGGCCGGGGCTCGCTCATCTGGCTCCAGGACCTCGACGCGTGGGCCGTCGTCGTCGCGCGTCTGCTCGCGCCCGGTGGCCGCTTCGTCCTGTTCGAGGGCCACCCGGTCGAATGGCTGTTCGCGCTCGACGAGGACGGCCGCTGGGTCGCGACCGACTACGACTACTTCGCGGGGCCGGAGGCGTCGCGTGGATGGGCGCCGGCGTACATCGATCACCTCTCGCTCGCCGATGCCGGGCAGAGCTGGAAGTTCGCACGAGCGTGGACCCTTGGCGAGGTGATCACGGCGCTCCTGCGCGCCGGGCTTCGGCTCGAGCGCGTCGCGGAGCATCCGGTCGACTGGTGGGGCGGCCATGCCACGGTCCGCGACGACGAACGCGGCCGGATCCCGCTGTCGTTCTCCGTCCTCGCGTCCGCGCCGGCGATCCGAACGGCAGCGGACGACGTACCGTGAGCGCGATGCCAACCGCCCGCTTCCCGATTCGGATCGGCGCTCGATCCCGCTTGCTGCTCCGCGTCCTCTTTGGGGTGCAGCCCGAGACCGCGTTGGTCGACGTCGGAGACGCGACGTTCGATGCGCGCTTCGGGCGGTTCGGCGTTTCGACGCCGCTGGCGAACATCGTGTCGTGGCGGATCGAAGGGCCGTGGCGGTGGATCACGGCCATCGGCGTCCGCCGCAGCATGCGCCACGCCGACCTGACGTTCGGCGGCAGCCCGCGCGGCGGCGTCCGCGTCGACTTCCGCCAGCGGGTGAAGCTGTCGTTCCTCGGCGTCCCGGCGCTCTACGTCACGGTCGAGGATCTCGAGGGTCTT